>JBKJXQ010000280.1:0-5722 GCA_046716235.1 Chitinophagaceae bacterium | reverse complement strand
AATCGGAGTCTTCTCTGTTCTCTCCATTGCGGGGAGTTAGGGGGGGCTTTATAAAAATAAAATGTCCGGGAACAGTTGCTAACCTGGTTTGTGGTTTTGATATTCTGGGGATGGCCTTAAATGAACCTAATGATATAATGGAAGTAAGATTGTTGGCTGAACCCAAAGTTATCATTCAAAACCGGGACAATTATAATTTACCGACCGATCCCGAAAAGAATGTAGCTGGTGTTGTTTTTTTATCAGTGATGGAAAAAGTAGGTGGTACTGTTGGTTTTGAAGTAACGATTGAAAAACATATTAAGCCCGGTAGCGGAATTGGCTCCAGTGCAGCCAGTGCAGCCGGTGCAGCTGTAGCAGCCAATTATTTATTAGGCAATATCTTTTCTACGGATGAAGTGGTGCAGTTTGCTATGAACGGTGAAAAATTAGCATCGGGTGTGAAGCATGCTGACAATATAGCACCTTGTATTTTAGGTGGAGTAACATTAATCCGCAGCATTCATCCCTTGGATATTATTCCATTGGCTTCACCTGATTTATTTGTAACGGTGGTACATCCGCAAATAGAAGTACGTACCTCCGATGCCAGGCAAATATTAAAGAAACAGATTTTATTAAAAGATGCAATTAAGCAATGGGGTAATATTGCCGGACTTGTAACAGGATTTTTAAAAAATGATTTAGACTTAATAGGCCGTTCTTTAGAAGATGTGTTGATAGAGCCTGTCCGTAGTATTCTTATTCCCGGTTTTGATAAAGTAAAAGCAAACTGCAAAGATGCCGGTGCTTTGGGTGGCGGCATCTCTGGTTCCGGCCCATCAGTGTTCATGCTGAGCAAAAATGAAAAAATAGCAAAAACAGTTGAGTCAGTAATGAAAGATGTTTACAACAGCATTGGTATTGATTATAATACTTATGTAACAACTATTAATAAAAAAGGAGTTGAGATAATTGGATAAATGTTCAATACTCAATTTTCACTGTTCAATTTTCAATGAAGTACTACAGCACCAATAATCAATCACCGATAGTTAATTTCAAAGAGGCCACCATCAATGGACAGGCACCTGATAAAGGATTATATTTTCCTGAAACAATTCCACAGGTTGAAAAAAAATGGATTGACAGTATTGCTGATTTTTCCAATGAAGAAATAGCATTCCGGGTTATTAAACCTTATGTGGGCAATACCATAGCAGATGAGAAACTTTTTCAGATTGTAAGTGAGACAGTAAGTTTTTATATTCCACTGGTTACAGTAAATGATAGCATTTCTTCTTTAGAATTATTTCATGGTCCTACATTAGCTTTTAAAGATATTGGTGCCAGGTTCATGAGCCGCTGTTTAGCTCATTTTGTAAAAGAGGGTGCTTCAATTCCGCTCAGGACAACAAAGGTTACAGTATTGGTTGCAACTTCAGGAGATACCGGCGGTGCTGTTGCCAATGGATTTTATGGAGTGGAAGGGGTGGAAGTGATAATTCTTTATCCATCCGGCAAAGTAAGCCCGGTACAAGAAAAACAGCTGACTATATTAGGTAAAAATATTAAAGCACTTGAAGTAGAAGGAACATTTGATGATTGTCAGCAAATGGTAAAGCAGGCTTTTACGGATAAGGATATAAACGATAATCTATTTCTTACTTCTGCCAACTCTATTAATGTAGCAAGATGGTTGCCACAACAATTTTATTATTTCTTTGCTTACAAACAATGGGCTGATAAACTTAACCCACCCGTTATATCTGTTCCCAGTGGAAATTTTGGGAATATTTGTGCCGGTATATTAGCTATGCAATCAGGGTTACCCGTTCATCATTTTATTGCTGCCTGCAATGCCAATGATATTGTGACGGAGTATTTACAGTCGCAGGTATTAAAACCAAAGCAGGCGGTTGCGACATTGAGTAATGCTATGGACGTTGGTAATCCCAGCAACTTCGTTCGTATACTGGAAATATTTCATCACCAGTTTCCTGAATTGAAAAGTAAATTATCTTCCTATAGTATTACGGATGCTGAAACAACTGCAACCATTAAGAAAGTTTATCAGAAAGATAACTATGTACTTGACCCGCATGGAGCAGTAGGTTATTTATCACTGGAACGTTACTTACAAAATCATCCGGAACAAAAAGGAATGATTTTAGAAACAGCACACCCGGTTAAGTTTCCGGATGCAGTCGAAAATGCTATTGGTAAACCCATTGAAATTCCTTCCACTGTACAACTTATTATGGCTAAAGAAAAGCAAAGTGTATTAATAAAAGCTGACTATCAACAATTCAAAGAATACTTATTAAAATAATCATCGTTCTCTTTCCCCCTTTTTTCTTTCCTCAACTTTTAGCAGGATTTCTCTTAGCTTATATTTGCATTTTGGAATTTGTCTATGCACAACATCGAACCTTTTTATAACTGGCAGCACATTTATCTGAGTGAAGAAGATAAGCAATCACCCTTTTACGGAAGAACTTACTCTGAGTTTGAATTTTCACAAACAGTCTACAATTATTACATCCATCCGCAGTGGGATGACTTTGGAAGCCGGACTTTATACCTGAAAGTATTGCTGGCAGACTACGAGGAGAAATATGCTATTATCGAAATGATTGGTGAATGGAATGATGCGGTTGAAAATGACATCATGGAACTAAAACGGGAAGTGCTGGAGAAATTTATGCAGGCAAGTATTTTCAAGTTTATCCTGATTGTAGAAAATGTCCTCAACTTTCATAGCGATGGAAAAGATTATTATGAAGAACTTTTTGAAGAAGTGACAGATGAAAATGGCTGGGTAATTTGTTTAAACATGCCGGAGCAAACACAATACGACTTTAAACATGCACATCTGAACAGGTATATTGAATTAATGCAATTAGATAACTGGCGAACTTATAAACCCTTTCATTTGTTTAAAAAAATAGATAATGAATTGATGGCGAGACTTAGGTAATTAGACCTTTAAACCAGGTTATCAGAATGATTAGTATAATGTAAAACTTTTGTTAGTTTTTGGCCTTCGGGTAGTATTTTTGCCGAAACCGGATTTCTTCCTTTAAGTTATAAATATGAAATGGTCTGAATTGTTTACTTCTTCTATTGGCAAAAAGTGGGTAATGGCGTTGACGGGTTTGTTTCTTATTACCTTTTTAATTGTACATGCTGGTATCAATGCTACTATATGGGCCAATGATGGAGGTGTAATGTTTAACAAAGCAGCTCATTTCATGGGAAGTACAGTGGTAATCCGTATTGCAGAGATTGGCCTTTTCCTTGGTATTTTTCTCCACATCATCCAGGGTTTTATGCTGGAGTTTCAAAACCGCAGTAAAAGAATGAAAGGGTATGCGGTGCCAATGGGAAACAAAGGCAGCAAATGGTATAGCCGCAGCATGGGCTTATTGGGAACTATTCTTTTATTGTTCTTCATCTTGCATTGGTGGCATTTTTGGGTGCCCGCCCGTTTTATTGGACATGAAGAATTAACTGAAATAGAAATTAACGGTGTGCACATGCACAATATGTATAACCTGATGCAGTATACTTTCCAGGAATTATGGGTGGTGATTGCTTATGTATTTGCCTGTTTTTCTTTATGCTGGCATTTAATTCATGGATTTCAAAGTGCATTCAGAACAGTGGGTGTTAGCAATGCAAAATATAACAGACTTATTCAAAATGTGGGAATAGGTTATTCCATTATTATTTCATTGGCATTTGCTATGATGCCGGTTAGTATGTTTTTGGGATGGGTATAGGGAGAGTCGTTAGTCAGAAGTCGGGAGTAAAGCCCCTGAATAACTTGTCCCGATTTTCGGGAGATCGAATGTGAATAGTTTCGGGTGAAATCCCGATATTGAAAAATGTAAGATGTATTTAAGCCCCGTAGGGGCGGTATATCGGTAGTAGTAGCCCCGGATTTTAATCCGGGGAATGAAAATGAAAAGTGTAGTCGAGCCCCGTAGGGGCGGCATATTATTGATGATCAGAATTAATGCAGTACAAGAGTGCGACGCAACGAAGATGCTCAGGGAACAGAACCCTGATAACATAAAATATAAATCAGCGAAATATTAGGTTATGCTTGATTCAAAAATTCCTGCAGGTAAGTTAGAAGAAAAATGGGTGGACTATAAAGGCCATTGTAAATTGGTGAACCCGGCTAACAAACGCAAATTAGAAATTATCATTGTAGGTACTGGTTTGGCTGGTGCTTCTGCTGCTGCTTCATTGGGAGAGTTGGGTTATAAAGTAAAAGCATTTTGTTTCCAGGATTCTCCACGCCGTGCTCATAGTATTGCAGCGCAAGGCGGAATTAATCCAGCTAAAAATTATCAGAAAGATGGTGACTCTGTTTTCCGTTTATTTTATGATACAATAAAAGGTGGCGATTACCGGGCAAGAGAAGCTAACGTCCATCGCTTAGCCGAAGTAAGTGTAAATATTATTGACCATTGTGTGGCCCAGGGTGTTCCGTTTGCAAGAGAATATGGTGGATTATTAAATAACCGTTCCTTCGGTGGTACACAGGTAAAAAGAACTTTTTATGCGGCTGGTCAAACTGGTCAGCAATTATTAATAGGAGCTTACCAGGCATTGGAAAGACAAGTAGCATTGGGGAATGTAGAAATGCATGCCCGTCATGAAATGCTGGATGTGGTGATGGTGGATGGAAAGGCGAGAGGAATTATTGCCCGTAACCTGATAAATGGCGAACTAGAAAGACATTTTGGTCATGCAGTATTATTATGTACTGGGGGATATGGCAATGTATTTTATTTATCAACCAATGCGATGGGCAGCAATGTAACCGCTGCATGGAAGGCACATAAGAAAGGAGCAACATTTGCTAATCCTTGCTTTACGCAAATTCACCCGACGTGTATTCCCGTAAGTGGCGACCATCAATCGAAACTGACATTGATGTCGGAGTCATTAAGAAATGATGGACGCATCTGGGTGCCAAAACAAAAAGGCGATAAAAGAAAGGCGAATGATATTCCCGAAGAAGAAAGAGATTATTATTTAGAGAGAAGATATCCGGCTTTTGGAAATCTTGTTCCAAGGGATGTAGCATCAAGAGCAGCTAAAGAAAGATGTGATGCTGGTTATGGAGTTGGTACTACCGGCCAAGCTGTTTATCTGGATTTTAAATATAACCTGATATATAAATACGATAAAGTAGAAGCTCGTAAATTAGGTATTGATAATCCTGATATAGAAACATTGATGAAGTTGTGTAAAGAACTAGTAAAAGAAGAATACGGCAACCTGTTTGATATGTATGAGAAGATAACCGGCGAAAATCCTTACGAAGTACCAATGCGGATTTATCCGGCTGTACACTATACGATGGGCGGACTATGGGTGGATTATGAACTGATGACGAATATTAAAGGTTTGTATTGTTTGGGTGAAGCCAATTTTAGCGACCACGGAGCTAACCGTTTGGGTGCCTCCGCACTAATGCAGGGATTAGCCGATGGATATTTTGTAGTTCCTTATACGATTGGTAATTATTTGGCGGATGAAATTGCAACGAAACCAATTCCCACTTCAGATGAAGCATTTGTGCAAACAGAAAAAGCAGTGAAGGATAGAATTGATACGCTGATGAATATTAAAGGCAAACAAACCGTAGAGAGTTTTCATAAGCGATTAGGTAAAATAATCTGGGAATATTGTGGTATGTCCCGCAATGCTGATGGATTAAAAC
>JBKJXQ010000279.1:0-5265 GCA_046716235.1 Chitinophagaceae bacterium | reverse complement strand
CAAGCTGATTATCTCGGTATCAGCAAAGAAGGTCCTTTTAAATCTGATCTTTATCGTTATTAAACCCTTTGGCTGTTATGTGATAGCCGGAAACTGAAATACAAACCCACTTCTATCTGAATAAATTCAGAATGAAGTGGGTTTATTTTTATTTTAAAATTAAGAGGGTACTGATATTTATGTATGGCTTCTATTCAGGAAGCCGCTGCATAATTTTGAAAACTAAAAGAAACGGTAGCCACTTTTTTCTGTTTGCCATCAATAGTTAAAGAACCACCAGCCTCATTAATTTCTGGTTCAATAGCCCTTATACTGAATTCCAGGGCATAGCCATTATTATTATTCTGATCCTGTATGTTCAGAATAACAATATCCCTGAACCTGTCAGCCGTAACGTAAATTTTACTATCCCGTGCATTGGCAATCACGGTGGTAAGCAGTTCTTCAATAATTGCCGCAATTTTTGTTTTATCAGCAACCACCTGAATGTCCCGTGACACTTCATTCACAACACAAATTCTGTTGCGAAGGGCAATGTCTGTCAGGCTGCTTACCTTCCGGTTTACCAGTAGCTGTAAAGAAATTCCGGCATCGATGATACCGGCAGAGCCAGCGTTTAGTTGATAGTTCATAAGGATTGGATTTTTCTGGGTTGATTTATAGAAACGGATTTTGTTTTCATAGAGACCGTATAAATAGTAACCTTTTCTACTATTTGTATGACTGCAAATAAGAAAACTTAATAACAAAAAAAAATAGTTTATTCTATGAACTTTTCATCATGATTTAAACTACAAGTCTGTGCATAACACTTAAAATTTGTAAGTGTTTTATTTTAGCACATCCCCGCATATTCTACTTTATCAGGGACTTAGCTTCGTTTACAAGGCAGGAGGAAAGTGTAAGCAGGTTTTGTTGTGCTGCTGGCAGAATAGTCATTACTGTTTCTTTTTTGTCATTCCCTGTAAAAATGATCTGGACAATTTTTTGGGTAGTTAATTTTTTTAGCTGTGAATTGGTAGTTGCCGAATTTTTAAATATAAAATGAAAAAGGCCTTCGCAGTTCATAGTGCCCCCATTACGAAGGGTGGTTTTTACTTTAGAGCCCTCAAAGAAAATAACAGCTGTAGAGTTATTATCAAAACATTTGTTTTTTCCTTCTATTGAAAAAAGGATATCTATTTCTTTGCTGTCAGCATCAATGGTTAAAGATGATCCGCCACCTGCTGAAATAAAACCCGTTGAAAATTTTGTTTCTTTGGTAAATGGATCGGTTTCTTTTTTCAACTTACAGTCCTGGGCCACGGCAGCCGTTGAAAAAAAGAAGGTAATAATGATAATGAATTTCATATAGTAAAGATTAATGATTGAAAATAAGATTTTCTTTTCTTGTTGAATGTAAGACGACTGTTAAAATCGCCGGGTTGTCATCATATAAATAATTTGCCGGCAAGTACAGGATATCACTTTGTCATTAAAATGCAGGCAGCAGATTACTACTTCAATTTATGATAAACAGGCTATATTAATCTCCCTCAATCATTAGCAGATTAAGGCAACCACCCCGCCAGAGCAGCCGTTTATATGCTTATCTTTATAGACAGGGTTTTCTCTTATCCAACCCGATAAACATCCAATAGCTATCGGGACACCGTATAAAAGGTTGTCATGAAAAGGGGCGTCCATACTATAATCCTGTTCGTTGTATTTTCCATAGCAGCGAAGGCCAGCCATATTACCGGTGGCGAAATGTACTATACTTTTATTGGTGTGAGTAATGGGATGTATCAATACAGCGTAACGCTTAAACTTTTTCAACGCTGTAATAGTGGCCGCCAGTTTCCAAACCCTGCTATTATTTCCATATTTGATAAATCTTCCAATACAAGGATGTCCGATATAGCTGTTAGTATCAGCAATACAACAAATATCAGCCTCTCTAATAATAACCCCTGCATCACCAATCCACCGGTTGTTTGTTATGATGTGGCTTATTATAATTTTACTGTATCGCTGCCAGCATCGTCTGGCGGTTATGTAATGGCCAGCCAGGTAAATTACAGGATAGCTGGTATTAACAATTTATCTCCGGGTTATAATAATGTTGGTGCTACCTATACTGCCGAAATTCCCGGTAATGCCAGTGGACTTACAGTACCTCAAAACAACAGTGCCACCTTTACCGGAAGTGACCTGGTAGTGGTGTGTGCTAATAATAACTTCAACTATAGTTTTGCCGCACAAGACGGAAATGAGATCAACTACGTTACTCTTTTTGCGATGCGTATGCAAGTACAAGTTCCGGTGGCGGCGGTGCTGTTGCTACCAACCCTCCCCCTTTTCCCTCTGTTCCATATAGTGGGTCTGGATTTGCCGGCAATTTGCCTCTCGGCAATTCAGTATTTATTGATCCTGCTACCGGAATGATATCAGGCATAGCACCAGCGGCAGGTACTTATGTTATTACTGTTTGTGTGGAGGAAGTAAGAAATGGGGTGGTGATTGCCACTCAGCGAAAAGATTTACAAATTAATATTGCTGATTGTAATATAGCATCTGCTTCCTTGCTACCGGAATACCAGCTTTGCCGTACTTCACAAACCATCAGTCTTTCTAATCTATCAACCAGTCCGTTAATAAATACAACCGACTGGTATTTTATTGATAATACTAACACGGTCGTTTTTTCATTCACAGGCCCCATCGTTACCTACACGTTTCCTGCAATAGGACTTTACACGGTAAAATTGGTAATCAACCGCAACCAGGCCTGTACAGATTCTACTACTTCTATTATCAGAGTCTTTCCCGGATTTGTACCCAACTTTACTTCCACAGGAATTTGTATTACAAAACCAACACTTTTCTTTGATGCTACAACATCTGTATATGGAGTACCCGATTCATGGAAATGGGATTTTGGCGAACTCTCCAGCTTTACAGATTTTTCATTAATAAAAAACCCAACGTATACTTATCCTTTTACCGGAACTAAAAATATAAGCTTAATTGTAACAGACACCCGAGGTTGCAGAGATACTATTACCAAGCAAATTAATATTATAGATAAACCTCCTATTGGACTGGCATTCAATGACACATTGATTTGCGCTAACGATAAACTCCCCTTGCAGGCAAGCGGAACAGGGAATTTTAGCTGGACACCTCTGGTAAATATTACTAATCCTAATTCTGCCAATCCAATTGTAGCACCAACTATTACCACTACTTATTATGTTGACCTGGATGACAATGGCTGCCGCAACAGGGATTCAGTAAAAGTAAGAGTGGTAAATTTAGTATCGCTTTTGGTAATGAGAGATACCAGCATTTGCCGTGGTGATACCATTCAATTAAAAATAATATCCGACGGATTGCAATTTGCATGGACTCCGGCTGCACAAATAATTAATACCGTTGTACAAAATCCTCTTGCCTTTTCCAATAATGCATTGACCACATACCAGGTCATTGCTACCATCGGCGGATGTACTGCAACAAAAAACATAGTAGTAAAAACGGTAGCGTACCCGGTTGCAAATGCTGGCATCGATTTTTCTCTTTGTTACAATACCTCAGCGCAACTCAACGGCAGCACTGATGGAAATAGCTGGCGATGGTCACCTGCTTCATCACTTAACAATGCGGCATTGCTGAACCCCTTAGCATATCCTCCAAAAACTACTGATTACATTTTTACCGCATTTGATACCAAAGGCTGCCCCAAACCTGGAAGAGATACCGTAAGAGTAACAGTACTTCCTAAAATGCGGGTATCGGCTGGAAATGATACAGCTGTAATAGTTGGACAACCCCTCCAGTTAACCGCCAGCGGAGGAATTGCCTATAGCTGGTCGCCTTCTTTAAATCTTTCTGCTACTAATATTCCAAACCCGGTTGCATTGTTTACAAGCCTTACAGAAGATATACGCTATAAAGTAGTAGGTTATAGCGATGAAGGCTGTGTGGATTCTGCATATATTACTGTCAAAATTTTCAAAACCAACCCTACCGTTTTTGTGCCTACTGCTTTTACCCCTAACAACGATGGAAAAAATGATGTATTAAGACCAATAGCCGTGGGCATAAAGAATATTGAGTACTTCAATATTTACAACCGTTGGGGGCAATTACTTTTTTCTACCAGGATTAATGGACATGGTTGGGATGGAAAAGTAAATGGACTGCTTCAGGCCACTAACACATTTGTATGGACAGTAAAAGGTACCGACTACACCGGTGCATCCTATTTTCAGAAAGGAGTGGCCACATTAATACGTTGAATCGATTCCGTAAAATAAAAGTGATAAGTATTTATACAACGTAATGTGAAAAAAATAGTCCCGAAAATCAATATGTAGCATAAAAATTGCTACTTATCATTTCCAAAAAAATCCAACTACTATGCAAGTTCAGTTTATAAAAATGATCCAGTTTTCCTATCAGTTCAAAGCTGGTGACCGCCAGAGGGAATTTAATTTCAGGAAGCTTAATATCCCTTCTGAAGAAAAATTTAACGTCAATGTAAGTGACGAAAGGGGTAATCGTATTGTATTTGATATGGAAAAAAAAGATACCGGTTGGAAAATTATTAGCAATTTATTACCTCAATGGATAACAGACAGTGAAGCAACGCTGCACCAATTGATAGAAGACGAGTTACTAAAAAAATAAACAATATTTATTCATTTTCTCTAAATCTTTTGCTGATTATTTCCAATTGAGCAGCATTCAGATTAGAAGTGCTTTTAATGATTTTTACAAAATAAGCTACTTCTTCCGCATTAGCCGGGCATCCGGTATTTTCACCCTTTTCTGGTCCTTCTCCCACTGCCCTGATCTTTGAATCAAACAATAATTTACCCTCCTTATCAAATACAAGCCAGAAAGGAATACCCATACCATCACCATAATATTTGTTCCGCAGTTCATTGGCTCCGGGGTTTTCCAATGCCTTCTTATCCTTTGATTCATCTACTACCAAATGAGTAATAATATAATTATCATCAAACAATTTTTTACATACAGGATCACTCATGCTTTTATCCATTTTATGACACCAACCGCACCAGGAGGCATGAAATAATACAAACACATTTTTATTTTCTTTTATCGCTTTTAGGTAAGCTTCCTGCAATATTTCATTGGCGGTTGGTGGTTTTTGTGCCGTACCACACAGGGAAAAATAAGCTACGAGAACAAATAGTAAGACTGTATTTTTCATGCAGTATGAATTTTATTTTTAAAAAAGATATTCATTAGATA
>JBKJXQ010000278.1:0-3781 GCA_046716235.1 Chitinophagaceae bacterium | reverse complement strand
ACCAGCGTCCAGTTACAGGCCGGATATATCTGGAGTAAACTGGCAATGGCAACGCAGCATTTTATTACCTGTACTATTACAAAAACAATTGTAACCCATGAGCACAAATATAAAGGATGATTCAAACACTTTGTACCCGGTTTTCCTAAAGCTGCATCAGCTAAGGGTATTGCTTGTAGGTGGTGGAAATGTGGGTTACGAAAAACTGAGTTCTTTATTATCCAATTCACCTGATACAGTTATTATAATAGTTGCACCCATTATCAGGGATGAAGTAAGAGAATTGGTCAGTCAACATCCGGCTTGCACCATTATTCAACGAAATTTTGAAGATGCTGATTTGGAAAATAAAGAAATTGTTATTTGTGCCACAGATAATAAAGAATTACATAAAAGAATAAAGCAACTTGCTAATGCAAAGAAACTCCTGGTAAATGTAGCCGATACCCCGGAACTATGTGATTTTTACCTCGGTAGTATTGTACGAAAAGGAAATTTAAAAATAGCCATTAGCACCAATGGAAAATCACCAACCATTGCCAAGCGGATTAAAGAAGTGCTCAACGAAACAATACCTGACGAGATAGATAGTTTATTGCAAAATATGCAAGACATAAGAAATAAAATGAATGGTAGTTTTTCAGAAAAGGTGAAGCAGTTAGATAAATTGACACAAAAACTTTCTCAAAAACAAGAATAATGCACAGTCATACACCCGAAGAAATAGTTGAAGAAATAACCCATTCACATGATGTGGTGTTGGCTGAGCAGGAACTTTCTTCCTCCAGGAGAAAGGTCTTCAATAAATATATGGTGGCTATTTCTATTGTTGCATTATTGGCCTTATTCACCTATCTTTTTTTATCGGTGGAGCAGTTAACTTCTTTGCAGGCCATGTTGCACAAAGACAACTATTTATTTTACTGGATGCTGCTGGCTGGTTTTTGTGCAGAGCTTGTAGCCGGTTCAATGGGAATGGGCTATGGTGTTATGTGTACTACGGTGTTATTAATATTAAATGTTCCACCGCCTGTTATCAGTGCCAGCATTCATTCGGCAGAATCGTTTACCTCTGCAGCAGGTAGCATCAGCCATTGGCAATTAGGTAATGTAAATAAAAAATTGGTGAAGGCTTTAGCGATACCTGCTGTTATCGGAGCCGTAATAGGTGCTTTTGCATTAACGTATGCCGGCGAGCATTATGCAAAAATAACCAAACCATTTATTGCTCAGTATACCATGTATCTCGGTTTTCGGATTCTTCAAAATGCTTTTAAAAAGAAGAATGGTAATCTAAAAAAAGCTAAGACGAATATCCTTGCATTAGGTCTTACCGGCGGGTTTATTGATTCATTCGGCGGCGGCGGATGGGGTCCGTTGGTTACAGGCACATTTATTAAAAATGGACATACTCCACGTTATGTTATTGGCAGCTCTACTGTAGCAAAATTTATTTTAACCGTTGCAAGTGCCATTACTTTCTTCTTTACTGTCGGCATTCAGCATTGGAATATTGTAGCCGGACTTTTAATCGGCGGTATTGTTACCGCTCCCTTTTCTGCCATGCTTACCGCTAAACTGCCTGTGCGAAAAATGTTTATTGTAGTTGGGGTTGTTGTAATAACTATGAGTTTGATAACTCTGATGCGGACTATTTTTTTGTAGGGAGTGTTTAATAAAACTTATGAATGTTAAGCCTGCATATTCTTTATTATCATTGATAAAATATTTTTTACATCTCGGCACAACGGGTTTTGGTGGCCCGGTTGCCTTAGTTGGTTATATGTATAAAGATCTGGTAGAAGAAAATAAATGGATAACTGATGATGAGTATAAAGAAGGATTGGCATTGGCGCAATTAGCACCGGGGCCATTAGCGGCGCAGTTAGGTATTTATATTGGATTTGTACATTATAGGGTATTAGGCGCTACACTGGCTGGTATTGCTTTTATACTTCCTTCTTTCATCATGGTGGTTTTATTAGGGATGGCTTACAAATTATATGGTGGTTTACCGTGGATGCAGGCAGTATTTTACGGAGTAAGTGCGGCAGTTATCGGTATCATCATCATAAGCACTTATAAGCTTACACAAAAATCGGTAAGTAGGTTTAGTATTGAAGCCGTAAAGAAAAACTGGCTCTTATGGTTGTTTTATATTGTGGCCGGAGTAATAACGGTGGTTACAAAAGCAGAAAATGTTTTACTGTTTATTACGGCAGGGTTGCTTTATATGTTTGTAAAAGCCCCACCCAATTGGTCAACTTCTAAAGCAGTGCCAATAATATTTTTAGGAATTAATTTAGAACAGATAGAATGGGGTGTGTTAGGAAAGATTGCTTTGTTTTTTGGTAAAGCCGGTGCATTTGTTTTTGGCAGTGGTTTGGCAATAGTTCCATTCTTGCACAATGGAGTGGTTATAGAAAATCAATGGCTTACAGAACATCAGTTTGTAGATGCGGTGGCCGTAGCGATGATAACTCCCGGCCCGGTTGTTATTACTGTTGGTTTTATTGGTTATCTGGTGGCTGATTTTCCCGGCGCATTGGTAGCGGCGTTAGCTACATTTTTGCCATGCTATCTTTTCACTATTTTACCAGCTCCCTATTTTAAAAAGATAGCAAAGAATAAATCAGTAAAAGCATTTGTGGATGGTATTACGACTGCTGTTGTTGGAGCTTTGGCTGGCGCAGTTATAATAATTGGACTGAAAAGTATTGTAGATATTCCAACAGGTATAATCGCAACACTTGCTATATTATCGCTAATTTACATTAGAAAGATAAAAGAGCCCTATATTATTTTGATAGCGGCCATTCTCGGTTTTGTTGTAAAAATATTTTTATGAACAGAAATGACTTTCTGAAAAAGGGTACACTCATGGGAGCAGCTTCTATACTTACAGGTACCAACGGATTTGCCCAAAATTTAGAAAATAATGAGTTCGATAAACTGGTGGATGCAAATGGCAACTATATTTTAAAGCCCTTGCCTTACAATGAAAATTTTCTGGAACCATATATGGATGCGGAAACAATGCATTTGCATTATACTTTTCATCATGGTGGTGCTGTAAAGGGGGCTAACAAAGATCTTCAAATGATTAAAAAAGCTATGGATGATAATAACCTGGAGACAGTTGATTTCTGGACAAAGAAATTGTCTTATCATTTCTCTTCTCATGTCTTACATTCTATTTTCTGGACAAATCTTACTAATAAAAAGAATGAGCCTTCTGGCGATTTATTAAAAAGAATAGAAAAGAACTTTGGGAATTATGAAAGATTGAAATCATTAATAGCTGCAACGTCTAAAAATGTAGATGGGAATGGTTGGGGCATTGTAGCATACCAACCTTTCAGTGATAGTCTTATCGTATTACAATGCGAAAATCATGAAAAACTAACTCAATGGGGTTGCATTCCTTTATTAGTTATTGATGTATGGGAACATGCTTACTACCTGAAATATAAAAACAAGCGGACTGATTTTGTAGATGCCATGTTGCAAATCATTAATTGGGATAATGTAAGCGACAGGTTAAATACAGCTGTAAAACTTCAGTAATTTCCGTCAGAGAAATTCAGTTATTACTTTTATTATTTTGCTTTCCCGGTAAATACGGCGGTGGCCAAACCCTTTGGTAACGATGAATTCAATATGCCTGTGGTTTTTGTCCATCACTTGTTTTGCATCTTTCCACGGTGTCATGGTATCATCTTCATCATGACACCATAAAATATTTGCTTTTAAATTTTCAACAGCACGGCTTACCGAGTAC
>JBKJXQ010000277.1:0-3494 GCA_046716235.1 Chitinophagaceae bacterium | reverse complement strand
TTCCACCGCCGGGATCGCCGCTATTCTGAATGATCTGTGCACCGGCAGTTTTTCCCTGCAAAGCAGCCAGCACATTACCTGTTGCACCTTTAGTAAGCTGATCAGCTTTTACAGTACTTACATAACTTCCTAATTGCTTTTTTGTAGTACCAGCCGAAACCCCGGTTACAATTACTTCATCCATATTCAATGCATCTTCCGGCAACTGCGCATCAATAGTGTACGAAGCAGCACTGCCAATTTGAAGAGTTTGCTCTTTCGATTTAAAACCCACCCCGGTAAAGTCAAGTACATAAGTACCCGGTTTTAAGGTGGCGTTTAAATCATAATTACCCTTCGCATCTGTTACCGTTCCGATGGTTGTAGATCGGATCTGAACAGATACAGAAGAAATACCTTTTCCGTCGGTACCCGTCACTTTGCCAGTGATGCGTACTTGCGCCACAGCAGCCAGTACGCTTAGCTGTAACAATAGAGCAAGGGAAATGCTTTTCCATTTCCACTGCCTCAACCTTAGTTTTTTGTACATATATAGCAGTTTTTAATTTGAACAATGATGATCTAAAATTTTTATTTTTATAAAATTTCGAGTCCGGCTTTTTTATAATTACTCAGCATTTCATGTGATGGTTGCAATTCAGTAATCAGTATATCTATTTCCTGCAGGTCACACACTTTTATCCGTTGCGATGTATTTAATTTTTCGGAGATAGATAATGACACTACTTTGTCTGAAGACTCTATCATCGCTTTTTTTACCTGCACCACATCCCAGTCATTATCGGTAAGCCCATTTATTGTATCCAATGCATTTGTACCGAGTATACATAAATCTGCTTTTATTTGCCTGATTTTTGAAATAGCTTCACCACCTACCGTTATTTGCGAAACCTTGGATACTTTATCTCCAATAAAAATAAGTTCGATATTAGGATGTTGTGTGTATTCATGTGCAGCGGGAATACTTCCGGTAATAAAAGTAGCAGATAACTCAGCAGGTAATGCTTTAGCCAATTCAATAATAGTAGTACCCCCCGTAGTTAAAACAAACATCCCGTCTTTAATAAGGCTGATTGCTTTTTGCGCAATAATTTTTTTAGAGTCGAGTGAGTACACATTAACCGGAGAAATAGAAAGGTGAAATGATTTTGATAAAGCTCCGCCATGTACTTTCAATATTTTTCCATCATCAGAGAGCTCATTCAGATCACGGCGGATAGTATCTTCAGATACTTTCATCTCAATACTTAAATCGGATGAAAGCACCTTATTGTGGATATTAACCTGGCGTAAGATGAAAGATTGTCGTTCTCTTTTTAGCATAACATAAGCAGTGCGGATGCTAAATTAGGCATATAAACAATACAAAAAGCTGTATTAACAGCAAAAAAATGCATATTTGTGGAAAAAGATTGCACAAATATGCATTTTAAAATAAATCAATTTAAAAATAGCACTAAAAAATTTCGGGATTTTCAGCATCTAAATAGGCCGCTGACTACCGAAAAAAATACCCATCCATACTAAAAACTAAAAGGAACTATCACCTGTGTTTTATCCCACTCAATAACCATTGCATTGGCGGCATTAAAACTAATGGTCAATTGCTCTACTTCCTTTTGCAGTTTATTCACCGGCACTTTAATTTTTGCCACATCCTTGTCTTTGTTTTTACTATAATCATAAGCTCCCCATTGATTGGCCACAGCATTCAATATGATTGTCCATTTATTTTCATCGGGTACGGCAAACATGGTATACGTACCAGCCTTAATAGCCTGGCCGGCCATTTTTCCATCCTTCTTAAAAGTAATAGTTGTAGCCTCATCAGCACCGAGTCGCCATACATTATCAAATTTTTCAAGCTTTCCGAAAATCTCCCGTCCCTTTTTATATGGACGGCCATAGGTTACTGATACATTTGCTGTACTTACAGTATCATGGGGGCTTTTACGTTGATTGCCCTGTCCAAAACTGTTAATTGCTGTTACCACAGCGAGAAGAAGAAAGATCCTTTTCATATACTTAAATTTTATTGGTGATGATACTAAACTGTATAATAAAGTTATAAAAGCAAGGATGAATGGTTTTTACCGTTCAGCATTATTTTTCAAGCAGGGTTTTCAAACTGCTCAACCCCTGTTCCATTTGCGGGCCATATCTTTTTTCAAGCATCAGACTTGAAAATTTTTCCCAGGGATACCATTTCAGATGAAAATCCATATACCATTGAACAGTTACATTATTATTTACGGGGTAAAAATTCCAACCAATTTCTCCACCTTTCGAATTAGTGCCAACATGGGCGGCCAAAACTGTACTATCATTTATACCCGTTATTATTAACCCCTGTTGGTTCTTCATTTCAATGCCTATTATTTTCCCGTTTTCTACTATTGAATTCATAGAGTCGGCGCCGGGATACCACTTTTTCCAATTAGCCGCATCACTAACCTGCAGTATCACCAAATCTTTGCTGGCATTTATGTCAATAGCTTTTGAAATACGGATATGCGAAGGAATAAAAAGAGAGAATCCTGTGATAAGCAGGAAAAAAAATACCGCACTGATTATAGCCAATTTAATTACTCTCACCGTTTAAGGTATTTTTTTTAAAAATATATTTCAGCTGCAGGTTATTCCCACTTAATCACCTTTCCTGCTACTATATAAATTACAACCATCCAGATGCCCAAAATCCCAATCTCTCTCCAGCACTCAAAAATGCTGGCCCCTTCAAAAGAAATCTTACGGATGGAATCATTGAATTGTGTTAACGGCAACAGCCTGCATATTTCCTGTAACCATTTTGGAAAAACAGCAATAGAAAAAAAAGTTCCTGATAACATCATTTGTGGAAACCCAAAAAGATTAATCAGTAAAGGAATAGACGTATCGCTTTTTACAACACTGCTGATGATAAGCCCCACCCCCATCAGCAGAAAAAGCATAATGATCGTCATCAACAACATTTCCAGCACAGTTATCAATCCATGTTGCAGTGTAAAATTCATAAAGAAATGCCCCACCACTATCAGCACTATTACGTTCATCAGCTGAAAAAATAACCGGCTCATACCAATGCCCAGCAAAATATTAATACGATTAACCGGTGAAGCATAAAAACGTTTCAGTACTAATTGTTCCCGCAAGCCGAAAAAAGTAAAGGCAATACCAAATAAGGTGGAAAACAATATAGAAAAACCTAACTGCCCGGGAAGAATAAAATCTATCTGCCGGTATTTTTTTACCTGCGAAATTTCAGGAGGATCAATTTGTACCAGATTGCCGGGTTGTCCGCCTATTGCCGATTCAAACTTAAGTTTCATGTAATCCAAAATCTGCAAAAAAGAATAAAAAGTATTGCTGCTGGCTGATGTAGATTTTGCTTTTACAATGTAGCGGCTCTTTTGTGTTGAATCTTTTTCTTCCCTGATAGAAATAATTGCAGTAAGCCGTCCCTTTACAAGATCTTTATTTAAGCTGACTGAGTC
>JBKJXQ010000276.1:0-3780 GCA_046716235.1 Chitinophagaceae bacterium | reverse complement strand
GAACATTTAGAATATTGCAGTGCCAGGAATTGGGAGGGAAATGATTTTATATTTACTGTTAATATAAAAAATGATACACTTATTCAAAGTGGAATAGAGAAAGTTGAAAGTGCGGGAATAAGCAGGCTAAATATTGAAAAGTATATCAGGGTGAAGCAATAATTTTTATAAGAATGCTTTTATATAATAGTGATTATGAAAAAGCCAAAAAATATTGAGGAGTATATAGCAGGCTTTCCAAAAGCCATTCAAGAACTCCTGGAACAATTCAGGGCAACCATTAAAAAAGCTGCTCCACAGGCAGAAGAAGTAATTAGCTATGGAATGCCTGCTTTTAAAATGAATGGAATGTTAGTATATTTTGCTGCCCACACAAAGCATATTGGCTTTTATCCGGTGTCTTCTGCTATAACGGTATTTAAAAAAGAATTGGCGGTTTATCAATGGTCAAAAGGAACGATAAGGTTTCCGCTTGATAAGCCATTGCCAATAAGGTTGATAACTAAAATTGTAAAGTTCAGGGTTACTGAAAATTTACAAAAGGCAAAAGCAAAAAAGAAATAACTATCATAATAAACCAAAGGCTCACCCAATTTTGGTTCCCGGATTATTTATAGATTTCCTGCAATACCATAGTGGTACACTGCTTCAACCTTTTTAGGGGGTTCATAAATTTTATATCCAGCTTGGTTATTTCATAATCCGGCGTAGTATATCGCTGGCCTGATTGATATCCCATTTTCCTGACCTCTGCTTCATTTCTTATATCATAAAGCAGCCATATTTTTTTTCCAGCTACGATGGTAGTGTCCGTAAATTCTTTACGAAGTGTAACTGTATTGAAATTAAAAGACGAACTATAATTGTCTTTCCAGAAATATACATCCTGGGGATTTATTTTTCCTTTGGTTAGCACGGCTAATTCTGTTCCTCCCTGGAAAGTTAACAGCTGCGGGTAAAAATTACTATTTAGTAAAAAGAAAAGCAATGCCACAGAGGCTACAGAAAACGTAATCGCTTTTTGAAGGCGGTTATAGGCATCACTTTTTATAAAATAAAAAATAATCGCCAGCAATAATATCAGCGCCGGAATTAATAATGGTTTTTTTAGCGGGAAGGCCCATGCATTAATCAACAGGTTTAGCAAGAAAAGGATAGCCACAAGAGTAAGCTGAAGTATAAAAATATTTTTTATCCACCGTGTGTTAGATTGTTTGCTGATAATATAAGAAGCCGTGAGTACTGCAATGGCAGGAAAAATAATATTTATATAATGAGGAAGTTTAAAACCAGAAAGACTTACTATCGCAGCTACTATAAAAAAAACAACGGTAGTACTCCATTCGGGTCTATTCAATGTGGCGGCATCATCTTTTTTATTGAACAGCATTTTAATACGGCTGGCCAAGGCCATATAAGCAAGAATACTCCAGGGAGCAAAAGCCCAGAGAAAGGAGTGAAAGAAAAACAGGTAATCATGTTGAGCATCTCCACCCATTTTGCCACCAAAACGTTCTATACTCTGGTTGATTAGAATAAATTTCACCCCATCTATATGGTCTTTACCCCTTACAATAATTTCGGGATGCAGGTTGTATTGAAGATAATAGCAATACACCACCGGAGAAATAAACAACCCGAATAATAATAGTAGTAATAACCATTTCCAGTTAAGAAACAACTTCCAATCTTTTAGATAAAGTATATAAAAGAAGGCACTAACGGCAGGAACAAATACGACGATATGACCTTTGGTGCTAAACCCTATGGCAAGACCTAATGCAGCACCAATAATATTTTTAGTTTTCTTATTTTGAATGAATGCTATTAATTGCCAGATAGAAAAAGCAATAGCGGCAGTAAGTATGGCATCCATCCGTACATCATTATTAGCAAGGATGTATGCAAAGGAGGAAGCTATAATTAATGCAGCTAATTTTCCTACTTCAGTATGATAAAGAGCCTTGCCCAAACGGAAAGTAGAATATGTTCCCAGAATGGTAAATAGAAAAGAAGGCAGTTTATAAGCAAAAGCGTTTACTCCAAATAGTTTGTAACTTAAAGCGCAGAGCCAGAAATGTAAATGTGGTTTATCTAAATAAGGTCCGGCATGGTCAATAAGAGAAACATAATCTCCGGTAAGGTACATGTGTAATGCAATATTTGCATGATGAGCTGAGTCATTATCCATCAGCGGCACGAACAAACCAATAATATATACCAATCCCAGCAGGGAGAATAAAAAGATATAAATGCTGCGGGAAAGAAAAGGATTATTCAACGGAGAATAGTTTTCGCAAAGTAACTTTTTTTACCAGCAATTATTAAAACTTTAAAGGATTAAGAATCTAATCTGTATGAAATGATGCAAGTAATGCCGTTACTTTTTCTTTTATAAAATCCCGCACCTTATTAAATTCTTGTGGCTCCATGTGTTTAGGATCAGGAATTTCCCAGTCAATAAATTGTTTAGCGGGCATCCAGGGACAGGCATCTCCGCAACCCATCGTTACCACCGCATCAAAGGGGGCATATTGTTCTACTTCTTTTAATGATTTACTGTCGTGTAGGCTAAGGTCATATCCCAGCTCTTTCATAGCGGCAATCGCTTTCGGGTTTACGAGCCCCGAAGGTTTTGAACCGGCACTATACGCTTCAACATTTTCTCCACCTATAATTTTTGCAAAGGCCTGGCTCATTTGAGATCGGTTAGCATTCTCGACACAAACAAAAAGTAATTTCTTTACTCCTTTTCCCTGTAGGGCAGTTACAGAACTGTCATTCATATTTATTTCTTTAAAAAGGTAAAGCGATTTAATGATGATAAACTATTTACTAACAACACCCACTGCCTGGTTCACAACAATTACGATCATCTTTAGCTGGTTTTTCTGCGTAGACGGTTATACTTGTTATTTTTGTTGCCCCCTTTTTATATTCTTCAATTTCAATGTCGGTTAAATAATTACGAAGTATTTCATCGGGTATAATGATAGCTTTTTCTTTTTGTAAAGTAATATTGCTAAACCCGGCTTCCTTAATAATACCAAGGTATTCTTTTTTTTGAATGGCACCGGATACGCAACCGGCATATAGCTCAGCTACTTCTTTCCATTTAGCAGGCAACTCTCCTTCGAGCACAATATCAGAAATTGAAAAATGGCCGCCTGGTTTTAACACCCGGTACACTTCGCTGAATACTTTATGTTTATTTGGAACAAGATTAAGTACACAATTGCTTACAATTACATCAGCCTTATTGGAAGTAACAGGCATATCTTCTATATCCCCCTGGCGAAATTCTACATTGTTTAATCCAAGTTTTTCAGCATTATCCCTTGCCCTTGCAATCATGGCCTCGGTAAAATCTATCCCGATTATTTTTCCTTTTTCACCAGCAATTTTTCTGGCTACGAATGCATCATTACCTGCACCGCTTCCCAAATCGATAACGGTGTCGCCTTCTTTAATCTTTGCAAATTCTGTTGGCAAGCCGCAACCTAAACCCAGATCAGCATCCGCATTGTAACCCTCAAGCTTAGTATAATCGTCCGCCATAATATTATATACTTCATCACCACAACAGGCGGAGGTAGCGCCGCAGCAGGAAGCAGCATTCAATTCTTTGGACTGGTTAGCAATTTCGCTGTACTTTTCTTTTACTAATTGTTTTATTTGTGTATCGTTGTTCATGGCTTTATGTTTTGTCCCCGGCTACTTGAAGGGGAAGGGTTGTTTTAAAAATATTTTTTAGCAACAGGCCTTTTCGTTTTTTATTTT
>JBKJXQ010000275.1:0-3749 GCA_046716235.1 Chitinophagaceae bacterium | reverse complement strand
GTATATATTCATGCTAATCCTTTAAAGCATAAGCTGGTGGATGATTTTACATTGTATTACTGGTCATCCTGGAATCTTTAATTTCCGAAGCTCCTACCCAACTGTTAAGAAATGAATTTATAGAATGGTTTGGAAACAAAGACCAGTTAGTTAAAGCACATCTTGATTTATCCCAATACTATAATGAAAGTGATATTGTTATTGAAGAGTAAGTAATACGTTAAGAGGTGACACCTTTTAGAAAGGTTTCACCTCTTAAGAAAGCGGCTCCTAACCAGGGAGCCGCTTTTTCATAACCAAAACCAACCACCTATTTTAAGACTATCATTATACTTGTTTTGCTGCTTCTTTTAATTTACCCAACCACACTTTTTTTCCCTGTATCCTTCTTACCAGGTACATAATTCCTACAAAGATGAAGAAGAACGGACCGGCAAATCCTAACAACGCAATAAATTTAGTTCCGTAAAAACTTTCCATAGGTCTTTTCAACCGCTCTGCTATCAGGTACATACTTGGCACCATTACCAGCGTAAGGAAGAATGAGAAGAGAAGACCAAAAATAATTGTCCAGCTTAACGGTCCCCAGAACACTACACTATCACCACCAAAGAAAATATTAGGACGCAGGTGCTGGAACAATCCTATAAAGTCAATATTAAATCCTATAGCCAGCGGCAGCAAACCCAAAATTGTTGCAACGGCTGTTAATAACACCGGTATGATCCTGATCTTACCTGCCTGTATAGCTGCCTCTCTTGTCCGCATTCCCCTGCCACGCAGTTCATCTGTAAATTCAATAATAAGAATACCATTCTTGATTACAATGCCAGCCAGACCGACAATACCTACCAGCAACATGATTGTTGCAATAGTCATACCTGTAATTGCATAGCCCATCAATACGCCTATTACAGAAAAGAATATTTCGGTAATTACAATAAATGGCTTGCTCATCGAATTGAACTGCAGCACCAGTATTAAAAAGATAAGACCAATGGCAATGATAAATGCTGTTCCTAAAAAAGTTTGTGTTTGTTTTTCCTGTTCACTCTGTCCGCTTAGTTTAATAGTAACATCAGCCGGTATATTTACTTTCGTTTTAAAATCATCCAACTTTACCTGGAGCTCCGTATTGATCGGCCCTACAAGAGTAGGATCGGTTACATTGCTTTGTAACTGGATGGTACGTTTTACATTTTTTCTTTTTACACCGCCTGTTGTATTCGTATAATCAATGGTTGCCACAGCGCTTAGCGGAATTGATTTTACCTGCATTGTATTCATATCCATGAAAGTGATACGCATATTTATCAGGTCAGTAATATTATTCCGCATCAAATCAGTATAGCGCAACTGTATCTTATATTCATCTTCACCATCTTTTATCTTACTTACTTCTTTTCCAAAAACGGCGGTTCGTAATTCCATACCAACCTGCCCGGTACTGATGCCTTCCAGCATAGCTTTTTCCCTATCCACATTGATGGTGATCTCAGGATTTTTTAAATCCACATCAGCCTGCAGGTTTTCAATACCCTTCACCCGGTTTGTGTCTAAGTAATTATATAACTGTGTTGCAACAGCAGCAATGCTTTCAAAATTATCTCCTACCACTTCTATATTTACCGGCGGGTCTGTGGGTGGACCACCATCTTCCTGTGCCACTTCCACGTTGGTGCCGGGAATACCCTGTACGGCTTCCCGTATTGCATCTTTATATGGCATGGTACTTTTGCCATGCCTTTTTTCAAACGCTACAAACGAAACCTGGATACGGCCAAGATTTGATTGTACACTCCTGTTATTATCCCTTGGGTTATTGGCACTCACAGCCACATTCGCAATTATACTCTCTACAATACTACCAGGTGTTCCCGGTTTTTCTTTTTCTAATACTTTTTCTACCCTTTTTTCCAACACACTTGTTATGCTGTCTGTATATTTTACACCGGTACCTACCGGTAATTTTAAATACACAAATACCATATTCGGATCGCCACTGGGAAAGAAAGTTGATTTATTTTTTCGCAGTACTAATAAGCCGGCAGAAAAAAGGAATAAGCCAAATAAAGATATGAATGCATAAACAGGTCTTCGGCCTACGAGTATCCAACGCAACAGTTTTTCATACTTGTTCATTATTTTAGGCAGTGCCTTCTTCTGAAAAGCATGAATCCAATCATTCAGTACATATGCATTAAGCACCATTAAAAGAGCCATCAGCAATAAAAAATTAGCCAACCCATGCATACCCGGCAGGTGCAATAAAATACCAGCGATAGCAAAAACAATAAACCATTTATTTCTGAAAATAGTCTTCTTGGGCTTTTCGTATTCCTTGCCTTCGGGTTTCATAACGCTTACCGCAAATACCGGGTTGAAAATAAATGCAACAATCAATGAGGCTGCCAGTGTAAGTATTAACATGGTCGGCAGGTAGATCATGAACTTACCAATCAATCCCTTCCAGAATAATAAAGGGAAAAAAGGAGCCAGCGTAGTAGCGGTACCTGCTAATACCGGAATGAAAACTTCACCGGCTGCTTCCTTTGCACTACGCACAATCGGCACTTTGCCGTTATTATAAATACGGTGGGTGTTTTCAATTACTACAATAGCATCATCCACAATAATTCCCAATCCGAAAAGCAAGGCGAAAAGAACAATAAAATTTAATGTAACACTTGTACCAATAATACTATCAGCAATGGGCAAAAATAAAAATGCCACAAACACACTCAGCGGCACACTCAACGCCACAAAGAATGCGTTGGTAATACCCATAAAGAACATCAGGATAATCAATACAAGAATAAACCCAATGATAATTGTATTGATCAATTCATTAAAAGAAGTTTTTGTCTGCTTGCTCTGGTCACCGGTAAATTCAACCCTTAAATCTTTTGGTAATTCTTCCTTCTGCTGCATATCTACTACAGCGGCCTTTACCTTATCAGCACAATTAATCAGGTTTTCACCTGCCCGTTTTACAATGTTAAGAGTAACAACATTCTTACCATCCAGCCGTGCATAGCTCTCTTTATCTTTAATCGTATCTTTTAATTCAGCAATATCCCTTAAATATACAGCGGCTCCCTGCGCACTGCTTCGTACAACAATATTTTGTAAATCCAATACACTGGCAAATTGTCCTTTCACTTTCAGTGTACGTTTCATGCTTCCTACTTCTATCAATCCCCCGGTGATGTCGTTATTCTCCCTGCTAATGGCATTTTCTATATCCATAAAACTAATCCGGGCAGCCGTCATTTTATACGGATCCACATTTACCTGTATCTCTCTTTCGGGTGCACCAACAATCTCTGCCCTTGTTACTTCACCCAATTCTTCAAAACGATCCTGCATTTTATCTGCATACTGTTTCAGTTTAATACCATCATAGTCACCGCTCACATTTACAAACATGATAGGCATTTCACTAAAGGCAAACTCCTGTACATTCGGTTGCGCTGTTAAATCATTAGGTAAATCGGTTTTTGCTTTATCAATTGCATCTTTTACTTTTTGTTTCGCTAATTCTGTTTTTACATCCGTGTCAAACTCCACTACTATCAAACTATAATCAGCCTGGGAGGTACTTTGAATTTTATTCACTTTGGCACCACTGATACCTTTAAGTTGTTTTTCTATTGGCCGGCTCACCAGGTTTTCAATATCTTTTGGAGAATTACCAACATACACCGTAGCTACAGAAATGGTAGGCACAACAATATCCGGGAACTGTT
>JBKJXQ010000274.1:0-3688 GCA_046716235.1 Chitinophagaceae bacterium | reverse complement strand
ATTGAAATCAGTTTTTGTAATGATTGATTCGCCTTCCCACTCTCTAAACTTTCTACGGCTGCATTATATGCTTCGTCATAAGTTTTATAATTCCCAGTACAATTTAGTGCCATCGCTGCATTCGCCAGTACCACGGCATTTTGTGCCCAGGTTCCTTCGCCTTTTAGAATAGTAGTAAATATTTTTGCGGCTTCTTCTATACTATTTCCACCGCTTATATCTTCGGCCGATACCATCCGTTTTCCCAATTGTTCCGGCGTCATTATTCTTTCACCTTCATTGGTTATTACTTTGGTATCATTAGTTAACGATATTTCATCATATCCATCTAAACTATGAATAATAGTAAATGGCTTTTCCGTTTGCTGCAACAAATAATTATAAATTCTCGCCATCTCTAAACTATACACTCCTACCAATTGGTATTTAGGGTGCGCCGGATTTGCCATTGGCCCCAGCATATTAAAGAAAGTACGCATTGCCAGGTTCTTCCGTATAGCCCCTACTGATTTTAATGCCGGATGAAATAAAGGTGCATGTAAAAAACAGATATGCGCCTCCTCAATTTCTTTTTTCAGTTTACCGTTATCATTACTGAATGTATAACCCAACTGTTCCATCACTTTCGATGAACCACTGATGGATGAAGCTCCGTAGTTGCCATGCTTGGCAACCTTTTGTTCCGTGCCTGCCACTACAAAACAAGCCAATGTAGAAATATTGAAAGTATTTTTCCCATCACCCCCGGTACCTACAATATCGATTGCATCGTACTCATTCAAATCAGCATTTACACATAATTCAAGTAATGCATCTCTGAAGCCCTGCAATTCTTCAATGGTAATACTGCGCATCAGGTACACCGTCATAAAAGCTGTTACTTCATGTTCATTGTAAATGCCTTTACCGATGTTTACCAAAACATCCTTTGCTCCTTCACGACTTAACGTTTTATGCTCAAATAAATATTGAAGTATCTTCTTCATTGTATCATTTTCAAATTTCCAAATTGTCAAATTATTTCTTCAACCAATTTTTTAAAATATCTTCCCCCATCGGTGTCAGCACACTCTCCGGATGAAACTGCACACCCTGCACATCATACTTTTTATGTTGCAATGCCATGATGTAATTATTTTCATCTCTCGCTGTTATTTCTAACTCTTCGGGAAAATTTTCTTCTGCAACAATCCAGCTGTGATATCTACCCACTTCTAATGTACCAGGCAATCCCTCAAACAAAGGTGCTTTCTTAGTACCGTCTATTGTTACGGGTGTTGCTACACCATGATAAACAGTCGAAAGATTTATTAGTTTACCCCCAAACGCCTGACCAATTGCCTGGTGACCCAAACACACACCAAGAATTGATTTTGTGGCTGCATACTCTTTTATCAATGGCAATAATAAGCCAGCTTCTTCCGGAATACCCGGCCCGGGAGATAAAATAATTTTATCATAGTCTTTTACTTTCTCTAATGGAAGCTGGTCATTACGATGTACCTCCACTTTTGTATGCGTTATCTTCTCCACCAAATGCACAAGATTGTAAGTAAAAGAATCATAATTATCGAATACAAGTATTTTCATTGCTAAGTATTGTTATGCAGCTGAATTGTGATTAATTCATCTTCTTCCACCAGAAGAGAATGAATTAACAGACCTCCGGTCGCAAGGGACGATGATAGTAGCACTACAGCTGATTACATAATTTTTATTTTATACTTCCTCTGCTAATTCAATAGCTTTTTTTAATTCGCCTAATTTATTATTCACTTCCTGCAATTCACTTTCAGGGTTACTTGCTGCCACCACACCGGCACCCGCCTGGTAAGTGAGTGTATTATTCTTACTTAAAAATGTTCTTATCATAATAGCATGATTGCAACTACCATCAAATCCCATAAAGCCGATAGCACCTCCATAATAACTTCTTGCTGTAGGTTCATACGAATCAATCAACCCTATCGCTTTAAACTTTGGTGCACCGCTTAATGTACCAGCCGGAAAAGTTTTTGCCATCAATTCAAAAGGATTACTCCCTTCCCTTACTTTACCCGTCACTTCGCTTACCAAATGAATAACATGAGAGAAAAATTGCACCTGCTTATAATGTGCTACTTCCACATCATCGCATAAACGACTTAAATCATTTCTTGCCAGATCAACCAACATTACATGCTCGGCATTTTCTTTAGCATCTTTTAATAAGGCTTTTGTTGCCACTTCATCTGCTTCATCATCACCGGTTCTTTTAAAAGTTCCTGCAATAGGATGCAGAATAGCCTTACCCCGTCCTAACGGGTCCTCCGGGCGGGAATTTTGAATAACCAATTGTGCTTCCGGTGATGAACCCATTAATTTATAATCACCATAATCAAAGAAAAATAAATACGGAGACGGATTTACACTGCGCAATGCCCTATACACATTAAACTCATCACCAATAAATTGTTGCTGAAACCTGCGGCTTAATACAATCTGGAATACATCACCTCTGTGACAACTGGCAATTCCTTTCCTCACTATTTCTTTATACTCTTCACTATTCATGTTAGAACTCTCTTCGCCTTTTAAGCTAAAGGGATAAACAGGAACATCTTTACTTCTGATTAATGATTCCACTATTGCTGCATCACTTTCAACACCGCTAATTTTATTTTCACAAATAAATAGTTCGTCTTTAAAATGATTAATAGCAATTACATACTGATATAGTCTATATCGCATGAGAGGAATACCAGTTGTGAGTTGTGAATTGTGAGTTGTAAGAATGACTGTATCAAAAAACTGTACAGCATCATACGTGGTATAGCCAAATAAACCTTGTGCAAACTTCGCTTCCTTTGATTCGCTTTTCGCTATTTCGAATTTTTGCATAAAATTCCAAAGCAAGGCCGGCACTTCATTAGTGTTTCGTATGCTAACCCTTTCAGGCTTTTGCCCGGGCAATTTAAACTCTATGCTCTCTTTGGAAGTAATTTCCATTCCGCCAATTGCATTGATACATATAAAAGAATAGCTGTTTTCTGCCGAATGGTTATCGGTACTTTCCAGCAGGATGGTATCCCGGAAACGGTCTCTTACCCGCAGATAGATGCTAACCGGGGTAAACAAATCGGCCAGCATTCTTTTACAAGTTGTTTTTATTTGTACTTTCTTCATACGCCTTTACATCTTAAAAATTAAGGTTCAGACAATTAAAAAACCCCGAATAAATCGGGGCTTAAATATGCTTAAACAGTTATAGTAACAGCATTACAAACCCCTATCGTTGTTTATATGCCACCACCAATTTGTTGTCTTAATCTGTTTCATCAGACCACAAATATAAAGGCAAAATGATAAGTTTCAACAAATATTTTTAGATTTATGAAATGAAGTTATTTGTTCCCGCACTTTTTTTCTTTATTACATACCCCGGTTTTTCTCAAACTAATAATGGAGATACAGCCATACTAGGTGTGCTGGTCAGTTTCAGCTATTCCACCTCTATTTTCCCGCCCGGCTGGCAACCTGCACCTATCGATGCAAAAGGTACAGGGATTGATAATAAAGAAATTGAACGAAGTAAATTAATAATGGCAAAGGCACTAAAAAAATATTCGGTCTCTGTTTTGAAAAAAAATGTGCGGGCAGTATATTTTCTTAAAGAATTGAAATTTTATAATGTAGGTTATGGGGGCAA
>JBKJXQ010000273.1:0-2886 GCA_046716235.1 Chitinophagaceae bacterium | reverse complement strand
GGATAAGGCTGTAAAGCCAAATTCTTTAACCTGGCCTCTATGAAATTTTGAATAATCTTTGGAACAGTACAATAGAAGGTAATTATTTATTTATTTAAAACGATGCTATGAAATTAATTTTTTCTTTCAGCCTTCTATTTCTATTTACAGTAAGTAATGCTCAAAATAAATCAGTACAATCTCTTTCAGCTGAATTAGGAAAGAACGGTTTAATTTTTAATATTATTTATGATTATCAATTTTCAAAATCTCAATTCGGATTTAGGACAGGGGCAGGTTCTAATTTTGCAAAGTATCTCAGGGCTTACACCGTCACAGCAGGCTGTTATAAATTATTTGGAGGAAAGAATAATTTTTTTGAATTGGGAATTGATATTCAATACCTGAATATTGATGAAGTCAGTGATGATCAGAAAGGGTTTGCATTTCTTTATCCTGATTTTACAACTAAAACATTATTTACATCCCTGAACCTTGGTTTTAGAAAATATGCGAAGAAATCAATATTCAGGGCAGGACTTGCGCCGGGGTTTACCAAACATGGATTTTTACCCGGTGCCTACTTGTCTTTTGGCGTTAAATGGTAATTATTGAAAAATTTCCCGGGTTTTCAAATTCTCTAGGCCTCTTCATCAAACTCAAAATCCTTCTCCGTAAAATTCATCATACTTCCCATCAGGTCTTTAAACTCCACTTTGTTTTCAAATATTTTTTTGCTGATTAAGGAATAAGAAGAAAGGCCGTGCAACACGAACTCCATCATCAATGCAGATTGTTCTTCATTCATCTGAGGAAAATATTTTTTTACCAATGAATGTAAACCATCCACTTTATACAGCATTAATATTTTGTCTTTATCTGTAGTATTGAAAGAAATATTCAGGTTGTTACCTTTATCAAACCATTGGGTAATGGAGCGATAAGGATTTTCGTCTTCTTTTTCCAATTGTTGTGCTGGTTTACCGGTAGTTCTTCTTTTCTTCAGCGTATCCGGATTAGGAAAGTATTGAGCAAACTGTGTACGTATAGCTTTGTCTACTAAATTCATGGCTACCTGGTAAGGACCTTCCTGTTCACCTTCATACACTAATTCTACTTTTCCGGTAATGGAAGGAATAATACCTACCAGGTCATTCATCCATACCTGTGTTTGTTTTTCATTATTAATAATGGCTCTTCGTTCAGCAGAACTCACCGCATTTTCAAATGCAGAAATTGTCAGCCTTGCACTCACACCACTTTTCTTATCAACAAATTCACTGGCTCTTGCTTCAAATGCAATTTGTTCAATTAATCTTTTTATTAAGTCGCTTACTTTTACTTTTGCTTTTTGTTCCTCACTTATTTCAGCTTCCTGTTCAGTTATTTCCAATGCATTCTCCAGACTTTTTGGATAATGTGTCAGTATCTGGCTCTCAATTCTGTCTTTTAAAGGTGTAACAATAGAACCACGATTAGTATAATCTTCAGGATTGGCCGTAAATACAAAAAGAATGTCCAATGGCAATCGTAATTTGAATCCACGAATCTGAACATCGCCTTCTTCTAAAATATTAAATAATGCTACCTGTATCCTTGCCTGCAAATCTGGCAATTCATTTATTACAAATATGCCCCGGTTACTTCTGGGGATGATACGATAATGCAACACTCTTTCGTCAGCAAAACTTAATTTTAAATTTGCCGCCTTGATCGGATCGATATCACCAATTAAATCAGCCACACTTACATCGGGTGTAGCCAGCTTTTCTCCATAACGTTGACTGCGATGTACCCAGTCAATGGGAGTGGCATCACCTTTTTCTGCAACCAAATCGATAGAGAATTTAGAAACAGGATTCAATGGATCATCACTTATCTCACTGCCGCTAACTACTGGAATATATTCATCCAGCAGTTCTACCATCTGCCTCGCCATTCTTGTTTTTGCCTGACCTCTCAACCCCAAAAACAATATATTGTGTTTGCTGAGTAAAGCTCTTTCTACATCAGGTATCACTGTGTCTTCATAACCAATAATGCCGGAGAAAGTCGGTTCATTGCCTTTTAGCTTAACAATCAAATTCTGCCGTATTTCTTCTTTAATGCTTTTGGATTGATAGCCGCTTACTTTTAATTCACCGAGGGTTTTAATTTTTGTCTGAACCATGATTTGGGTGGATTTATTGATTAATTGGAAGACTTGTTGAAATAAACTTTTGGTTTTCCAATCTCTTAAATTCAAGACTTATACTGCCAAAATTTATAAGCAAGCCAACTTGCATGTTGTAAGCTTCAAGATAATTTTTGGCTTGCGCAAGATGTACATTTTCAAGTTGAATAATTGCCTTTAATTCAACCATTATTTTTTCTTCTACAAAAAAATCAACTCTTCTTTCGCCGATTTTCTTTCCTTTATAATGTATTGGCATACTAAACTCTCTGGAAAATCGAAGTCCGGCTTCCCCCATTTCTATTTCCAATGCCCTTTGATATATTACTTCCTGAAAACCGTTACCCAAAGAAGCATGCACTTTCATAGAAGATCCTATAATCTTCTCCGTAATTTCTTTAAACATATATTCTGGCATGCTGATCTGTTTATAATCTTTTAATCTCCCCAAATCATGGTTCAGACAACTTAATACACCGTTTTCCTCTTCCCACTTTCAAAATCTTTAAATATAAATGCCCCCAATTTATCTAATGATGCAAAGAAAGCTTTTCCATTAATCGTATAGGTAAACTCATGCACAAACTTTTGCAAATAAGGATCAGTAGCAATCATAAAAGTGGTAATCGGTATTTTTAATTTCTTGCATTGCGGTGCCTAATTAATACAACGGTTCACTACTTTTCTGTCTTATCCAAATCTATTTTTATAATATCTCTTAGGAATCTTCAAAC
>JBKJXQ010000272.1:0-6267 GCA_046716235.1 Chitinophagaceae bacterium | reverse complement strand
GATGGGAGTAGGATTACTTTTATTCTTTATAAGAAAAAAATAATAAAACATGCTGCAGGCTGCCTGGGAAAAAAATGATAAGAAAGCGAGGGTATTGATTTTTACTTTTTCTACTATTGTATTTGCTGCTATCATACTCCTTAGCAGGATAACGCTGAATGTTAATCTTGGATTTGATGTGCATCTGTTTGCTAAAGCCAATGCGATTATTAATTCGCTGGTGGCTATTTTATTGATCGCTGCATTAATAACCGTTAAAAACAAAAAGTATGTACTGCATAAAAAAATGATGCTGGCAGCCATGCTATTATCCATCCTTTTTTTAGTAAGCTATATCTGCCATCATTTATTTGCTGGCGAAACAAGATTTGGTGATGTAAACCATGATGGTATTATTAGTGGTATTGAAAAAGCAGCGGTGGGAAGCACCCGGTTAATTTATTATATTATTCTGGGCACCCATATTCCGCTGGCAGGGATTATACTACCTTTTATTCTTTTCTCTGCTTATCGGGCATTGACCGGTGAATTTGACAAACATAAAAAATTAGTTCGTGTAACCTGGCCCATCTGGTTTTATGTAGCGGTTACGGGAGTAGTTGTGTACTTAATGATCGACCCGTATTATAATTAAAGTGAAAAATATCTGCTTGGTTAAGCATTAGCTTGCTGGCTCAGTGTCTGTCGTTTCTTTTGTAATGATATTAATTTCTTCTGGTATAGTATCTACAAACTCACTCATGTAGATTTTAAAAAGTACAATGATATAACTTACCAGCAAAGGACCAAATATCAACCCTATAAATCCAAACAGACCCAAACCTACTATTATTCCCAATACTGTAACCACAGGATGAACATCTCCCATCTTGCGCATAATAGTGATGCGGGAGATGTAGTCTACATTGCCTGTAACAATTACACTATACAGTAATAATCCGGTAGCATTCCAGGTTTGATCCAGCGTAAACATATAAATCACTAAAGGTACCCAGATTATCATAGTACCTACTACAGGGAAAAATGCACAAACACCAGTTAAAAATCCCCAGAGGGCAAAACCTTTTACGCCAAAAATAAAATAGCCAAGTGTTGCCGTAACTCCCTGGATAATGGAAATAAGCGGTATGCCAAGTGCATTAGCTTTTACTATCCTTTTTGTTTCTGCCGCCAGCATGCTGGTATTCTCATCTTTAAGTGGAATAATATGGTATAAAGTTTTTTCCATTTCTTTCCCATAATATAGCATATAATAAAGAAAGAACAACATAAGGATAAGATTCGTAATCAGGTTGAGGGTGCTGTTAAGTAAAGAAGGAATAAATTGTGTAAGGTTATTAAGAGAAGTCGTCAGTGATTTTTCAGTAACAAATGTAATTCCCGCCTTTTTCTGCACCGTCGCTACCGCCTCTTTTATACTATCTATTGTAGCGGTGGGGTTGCTAAGCAGATCATTAACCTTTGGGCTGATAAGTGTAACAGCAAGAAATACAGGCAACCCTAATAGGATTAAATAATAAAGCATATATAACCCTGCCGCCCTTCCCTTCTTCCATTTTTTGTTATATACTAATTGAAAATAACCAGCCCGGCTCAGCATATATAAGGTGATAGCCCCCAGAACACCAGGCATGAAAGAAGTCAGTTCACTTACAGCTAGAAAAATCAATAAAATAATAAGCAGTAGTAATAAAATCTGCTTGATTCGATTATTGAAGGTTATGTTTAATTGCAATGTGGTAGATTTTGAAATGCAGTTAGTTTTTTCTTCCCTCTATCATATTTATCAATTTTGGAGAATTCATTATTTTGCCAAACATCATACTGCATGCTATAGTATCTTTTTCACATTGGCCTATAATAGTATTCATCATCGTATTCATCATTGAATAATTAGCTGATATCTTATTATTGATAGCACCGTACAAGGTGGTATCTTTTTCACACTGCTCCATCATTGCTGTCATCATCTGATTAATAGCGGCGGGATTTTTCATGATTCGGGAGATTGCGGAATCATTTATATTGCTATGCAACTGATTATTTTCTTCAGTCTTGACATTAGTTGAAGTATTACAGGCAATTAATAATATACTAAATAACAAGAAAGTCAATAGTATATATTTGTTCATCTGATAATTCTATTTTAACTACCCGCAATGTAATTAATTATTGATTTCTGCGTCCAGCTTGGCTGGTCCATCCGGTTTGTCCTGTCTTTTAGAAAGTTTATTACGTACAAAATTGGTGAGGAAGAATTGTATGGCCGGTCCCGCTATTTTATTTATAATACTGTGGGATCTTCCTATGTATAATTTTCTCCCGATAAATCCTGCACCTATACCCATAACTGTATTTAAAACAGTCCTTTTTAAATTTGGTGTGGTTGACACTTCTTTGAATGTACTTTTCAAAAGTTGTACAGGGCTCAGGCTGTGCAATAATAATCCTGCTGACGTTTTTAAACCATCAACCTGGTTTTTTTGCAATTCTTCAAGCTGTTTGATCCGGCTATGCAAACGAATGGATGGTGTAACCTGATTGGCCATTATTTTACTAATTTATCGATTACTGAATGGCTGAGTGGATTTTTTATCCACTGGTTCCTGAAAAGGTAAACTAAAAATCCGGCAAGGATATAAAAACCACCTACTATAAAGAAACCATAACTTGAATTTCCTAATTCACTACCAATCCATAAAGCCAGGCCAATACTTAGAATAGTTATTGCTGCCACAACTAGCAAGGCAACAGCTATTACCGAAATAACGGATGATACTATTTCTGAAATTTTTGAAGCGGTCTTTAATTTCCACAGCTCCACCTTTGTTTCCGCCAGATCGCCTGCTTTTGAAACAATATCTTCAATATGGTCGATGGGTGATTGCATAGTCAGTGTTTTTTATCCTTGCCGGTAAAGTTTAAAGAGAACAAAAGCTTATGAAAAAGCATTTTTAGTCTCGTTCTTCAGGGTGTTCATCTTCGCCTTTGCTTTATCGGCCATATCTTCAGCATCACCTTTTGCACCTGCATAGCTGTCTTTTACACCATCAATAAAGTCACCGAAAGAATTTTTTAAGGAATCTGTAAGATCACCTGTTTTAGTGGCTATTTTCTTTCTGGTATTTGTTCCTGAATCAGGTGCCAATAATATACCTGCAAGAGCACCAACGGCTGCTCCTGCTACAAATCCCAATAACGCTTTAGTACTGCTCATAAAATTGATTTTTAATTATTAAAAGATTGATTTTAGAAATAAGATTAAATTCTTATTTGCTGTTTGATAATTCTTTTGCATTCATGGACTCCAGGGCTCCGGCATTGTCTTTTATATTAATAGGTTCTCCTGTTGCTGGCTTTTTTTTGGCCAGCACATACTGCAAAAAGAAAACTAATTCCACAATAAGGGCAATATGTATACTTCTTGTCTTATGGGGTATAAATAAACAACTTACCCAAAGCACTAAAAAAAACACACCCAATATCAAAAGACTCCTTTTCATAAACAGCTATATATACAATATGGTAAATAGGGTACGTACCGGTTACATTTTATTTAAATTATCAGGACCGGTTGAAACTTTTTCCAAAAATCAATGAGACCAGGAAAAGAATAATAAAAATGAAGAATAAGATTTTAGCAATAGAAGCTGCTCCGGAGGCTATTCCACCAAAGCCAAATACCGCGGCAATAATAGCAACGATAAAGAAGATGACTGTCCAGCGTAACATAGTAGTTGATTTTTTAGTTTAAAAAATTGATTTTTCTGTACTGTGGTTACCTAACAAAATTTTGTGCCAGAATCTTATATCACAAAAAGAATTATTTAAAATATATATGAGGTTTTTTTTCAACAGGTTGGGAAGTTTTTATCCTGTTACCCTCTATCACATAGTTGGATTAATACTTGTAACTGGTAGGCAACATTTACTTTCTTTCTAAATTTTAAATTATGAAGCCAAATATTGGATTATCAGCCAAAAACCTTGCAGCTGTAAATACTATGCTTACTGCCGTACTTTCTGATGCAGCAGTATTATACACCAAAACAAGAAAATTTCACTGGAATGTATCCGGCAACAGTTTTATGGAATTGCATAAACTATTTGAACACCATTACAAAAAATTAGAGGAGTCTATTGATGAGATTGCGGAAAGAATCAATAAGCTGGGTGCCAAAACACCCGGCACCATGCAGGAGTTTCTGGAATATGCGTCTTTAAAAGAAACTCCGGGCAAATATCCCACTCAAAAAGAGATGATAATGGAATTATTAAAAGATAATGAGGCGATTATTACTCAACTTAGAAAAAACATCGATGACTGTGATGAAAAATACAGTGATAAAGGCACAGCTGATTTTTTGACCGGGTTAATGCAGGAGCATGAAACCCTGGCCTGGACATTAAGAAGATACCTGGATTAATATAAAATATGAATCTGAGATCAGGGTATCCTTATTTGCTGAAAATGGTTGGTAACAAATTATTCCATAGGCAAAGAATAAGCAGTAAGCTCCACATTTAAAATAAATACTTACCAGTTAAAATCGGGAAGACTAATTTTAATAAATCCCTCCGTAGGAGTTTGTTACAGTCAGATATTAATCTAATTTTAATAAAAAAGGTACTCCCTATTACTGTAAAGTGAAAAACAAGAAATTTGATATAAATAATCTAGGTAAGATAAAGCTGGGTTATGCTACTGCTTTTTTATTATTGCTATTTTCTTACCTCGGTACGCTGTACGCAAACCGAAGATTTATTGATCAGGCCAAAAGGATAGAACACTCCAACCAGATAATAACCGACCTGGAGAGAATATTATCAAAAATAAGCGATGCAGAGGCGGGTATCCGGGGTTACTGGATAACCGGTATAGAAGGCTACCTGACTCCCTATAAAGATGTAAAAGAAACTTCCAATTTTCTTTACAACACATTAATAAAGCAAACAACAGGTAATAATTTTCAGCAGCAAAGGCTCTTTGAATTAAGAAAAGATATAGACAAAAGATTTTCTTTATTTGATTACAACCTTAATTTATTCAATCGCAATAATAAGATAATCAATGATAGTCTGTTGGCTATGCAGGTACACTCAAAAGCTGCAATGGATAGAATAAGATTGAAGGTTAACGAGATACAGGAAAAAGAAAAATTGATGCTGGATGAACGGGATAAAAAAGTTCAAAGAATAACAAACGCCATTATTATTATTAATATAATTTCAGTAATTATAGCTGCCGGCCTGGTTATTTTTGGTTTTATCTCTCATGCAAAAGAAAATAAGGCAAAGCAATTAGCCGAAAAAAAAATGTTGGATTACCAGGATCAATTAAAACTACGTATTGAAGAACTGGCGGCAGCCAATACAGAACTGGTTCGTATGCGGGCACAGGAAAAATTTGCAGCTACTGGTCGCATTGCCCGTACTATTGCCCATGAGGTTCGTAATCCCCTTACAAATATTAACCTGGCAGCTGAACAACTGATGTCTGAAATGCCGGCAAATGATGAAAACACTGGTTTCTTATTTGACATGATAAACCGCAACAGCAGCAGGATTAACCAGCTTATTTCCGATCTGCTAAATTCCACCAAGTTTACCGAATTAAACTTTACTAAAATATCTGTAAATGAATTGCTGGAGCAGGCACTTAAAGAAGCTAACGACAGAATAGCACTGAAAAATGTAGAAATAATAAAAAAATACAGCACTGATATTTGTGATATATCTGTAGATAACGAAAGAATTAAAATTGCTTTCCTCAATATTATAATTAATGCGTTGGAAGCCGTAGAAAATAGACCCGATGGCAAACTTATTGTGGAAACAAAAGGAGAAAAAGATAAGTGCAGCATTATTATATCAGATAATGGTATTGGTATGGATAAAGATGCACTCAGTCGTTTATTTGAGCCTTATTTTACCAGCAAGCCTAATGGTAATGGTCTGGGTCTTACTAATACCCAGAACATTATTTTGAATCACAAAGGAGATATTATGGTAGAAAGTAAAAAAGGGGCAGGTACAACATTTATTATTACACTGGACACGGTCAGTTAAAATAATGATTAGATGAGTTAGTTGCTGCTGTGAATTGTAGATAAAATTTCCCAGGTTGGGCAATTCTTTATATTAGGCTGTAACATTTTCAATTAAACCATCAATCACCCGGTTTACTTCTGTAATAGTAAAAGGTTTGGAAAGAAAGTAATTAGCACCATTGCTATAAGCCTTCGATCGATCCTGTGGGGTATCGTG
>JBKJXQ010000271.1:0-4983 GCA_046716235.1 Chitinophagaceae bacterium | reverse complement strand
TCGCGTCTCGTTGGGTCGGTGATGTGTATATGAGACTGGGGGTAAAGCTTGCTCAATAGTGTCTTATTGTTTTATTCTAACTAAAACTGCTGAGCCAGGAATATTTTTGGGTACTACTTTCTAAAAGATTATCAGGGGAGGCTTCTTTGGCTGAACTAAAGGACCTGGAAAATCTTATGCTTGAACACCCGGAATGGCAATATGCTATACAAAACCTTGAAGACTTGTGGAAACACCAACCTCCAAAAGATGATATACAGGCTGAAGATGCTTATATGCTCCACTTGCACCGGATGGTAGAAATGAATATTCCTTTCGGAGATTCTTCAACCATACTATCAGTAACTATTGGCAAAAACAAGATCAGAAAATGGTATTGGGCTGCTGCTGCAGTTCTTATTGTTGCAATAGGGACTCTTATGGCTGGCACACTTTTTAATAAAAAAGATACGAAGACACTTGCGGCAACTAAGGAGATCAACGAAGTATCAACCCGGAAAGGATCTAAATCTAAAATACAATTACCCGACGGATCTGTTGTTTGGCTGAATGCTGGTAGCAAGCTTACTTATAATAAAGAATATGGTCAGCAAATAAGAGAAGTGACGTTGACTGGTGAGGGGTTTTTTGATGTGATGAAAAATAAAGAAAAACCTTTTATCATTCACACCTCCAATATTAATATCAAAGTATTAGGCACTGCATTTAATGTAAAAGCCTATCCTGAAGATAAACAAACAGAAACAAGCCTTATCCGTGGCCGCATTGAAGTAACGATAAATAACAGGCCCAATGATAAAATCATCCTTTCGCCTAATGAAAAACTAATTGTAGAAAATGAATCATTTATTAATAAGGATACAGATATCAGCAACGATGCGCCGCCTGCTATTTCCATTAATAAATTAAAGCATAATGCGGTAGATAGCAGCGTTGCAGAAACACAATGGGTAGATAATAAGCTGGTCTTTGATGATGAGTCATTTGCAGAACTGGCCATCAGGATGGAGCGTTGGTATGATGTGGTAATTGAAATTAATGATCCGCAATTACAGCAAAAAAGAATGACCGGCAATTTTGAAAAAGAAACGATTAATCAGGCGATTGATGCACTTAAAGAAATGATTCCTTTCCGACATGAACAGACAGGAAATAAAATAATTATTCACCGCTAATGCTTATGCCAAATGATTGCTTATACCAACACATCGTAACAAAAAATTGAAACAAAAGCGAGGTTCCGGTGCAACGGAACCCCGCAAGGTTAACATGTTAAAGACAGTCCCGCATAGCGGGATGCTATTATTAACCCCTTCAACTGTAAAATATGAAAAAAAATGAAACAGCTCCTGTTTCAGCAACGGTTCTTTTCTATTTAAAGATTGCCCGAATTATGAAACTGACTACTGCTTTGCTGCTATTTACTTGTCTGCAGGTTTCAGCCACAGGCTGGTCCCAGGAAAGAATTACCCTGAAAATGACTGCCGCAGAAATTAAAAAAGTGTTATTCGCTATTGAAAAGAATAGTGATTACCGGTTTCTTTTTGCGGAAGAAGCGATAAAAGGAAAACCCCGTGTAAATATAGACGTAGTGGAGGCCACCGTTAATGAAGTATTGGATAAGATATTAGCCAATACAGGTATTAGTTACAAGGTACTTGGAACAAACCTGGTGGTACTAAAAGAAGGCATATCGGCTATGAATATTGCCGAACAGCAAGAGGTTAGGGTGTCGGGAAAAGTTATATCTGCCAACGGCGAACCCCTTGCCGGCGCTTCGGTATTAATAAAAGGTACAAGAACCGGAACAACGACGGATGCAAATGGCAATTTCTCTCTTACCGTTCCTGATGATGCTGTGTTAATATTCAGTTCTGTTGGATATGAAAACAGCGAAATTGCTGTTAATGGTCAATCGACTTTATCAGTAACATTAAAACAATCGGAAAAATTACAGGATGCTGTTGTCGTGATTGGTTATGGTTCTGCCCGTAAAAAAGACCTTACAGGTTCGGTAGCATCCGTAACAGGAGCCGAGCTTGCTAAACAACCTGTACTTACTGCTACCCAGGCTGTACAGGGTAAAGTAGCAGGTGTGCAGGTAATTACCAGTGGAGATCCTAATGCACTTCCCATCATCCGCATAAGAGGTACGGGTACAATGCTTGCCGGTGCCAATCCATTATATGTTGTTGATGGTGTAATTAATGATGATATCCGAAACATCAACTCCTCAGATATTGTAAGCATGGAAATTTTAAAAGATGCTTCTGCCACCGCTATTTATGGTATGAGGGCTGCCAATGGTGTAATACTCATTACTACGAAAAAAGGGAAACCCGGTAAGATGCTGATAAATTATGATGCTACTGTGGGTATTAAGGAAGCTTCTCATTTGGTCAATATGGCTGGGGCTAATCAATATGCAGGTTATATTAACGAAGCAAGTATCTATTATGGAAGCGGCGATAGTATTGTAAAACAATCGACTTTGCAAAGCGGAGGTAACACCGATTGGTATGATGAAATATTAAAGAGAGGATTTTTTCAAAATCATAACCTGTCATTATCGGGCGGTAGCGACAAGATTAATTATTTTCTTAGCGCAGGCTACCTTTCAGATGAAGGTATTATAAGAACAAATAATTTTAAACGGTTTACTTTAAGAAATAATAACGATTATAAGATCACTAAAAATTTTAAAGTATCCACCCTGCTTTCTTATAGCCGTTCGGATGTAAGAAATGTAGATCTTGGTGCTTTTAATGTGGCATACCGTGCAGCTCCCTATGTTATTGCAAAACAAGACGGCAAATACGGAAACACTTCTCTTGCTAATAACGTAGGCAATCCCATACTGGACCAGGATAAAAACAACAATTCCGGAACAGGCGATCGTTTCCAGGGAAATGTAATTGCTGAATTAAAGCCTTTAACATGGCTTACATTAAGAACAAGTTTTGGAATAGATAAAAATAATTTCAGTAGCGTTTCTTATGGTTATAAATATGCAAATTCAGGTCCTGATAATGTTTTTATTACAGCTGGTAGTAACCAGGTAAGAACAAACAGCAGACTTACTGTAGAAGAAAGCCAGGGCAACAGGTGGGTGTGGGATAATACGGCTACCATACTAAAAAAGTATGGTGACCATAACTTTAACCTGTTGGTCGGTACAACAGCCGAGCAAATTAAGAGTAATAATTTAGGAGGTTCCAGAATAGATGTTCCCGAAGACAAAGATCAATGGTATTTGGGTGCAGGCTCAGCAATAGGTGCTACGAATTTTAATGGTGGTGACAAATCCACAAGAAATTCTTACCTGGCAAGACTTAATTACAACTTTAGTGATAAATATTTTTTAACTGCCACCGGAAGATATGATGGAAGTTCCCGTTTGCCTAAAGATAACCGCTGGGGTTTCTTCCCGTCAGTAGGTGCCGGTTGGGTAATCAGCAGCGAGAAGTTTATGGATAACCAGAAAATTTTCGATAATGTGAAATTGCGTGCCAGCTATGGTAAAGTAGGTAATGATGGTATACCAAGTAATTTATTTACTCCGCTTGCTACAATCAACCTTCCTTATTTTTTTAACGGACAGGAATTCCTGAATATCCGCCTGGCAGAATTGGCAGATCAAAACCTGCAATGGGAAGTAACTACGGAAACTAATTTTGGCGTTGATTTTACTTTATTAAAAAACAGGTTGTCTGCAACGGTTGATTTATATAACCGGAAAACAGAAGATGCATTGGTAAGAATAAAAGTGCCTTCTATACTCGGAGACCCTAATGATGAATATATAACCAATGCAGCATCGTTTACCAATAAAGGAGTAGAGCTTAGCCTTGATTGGAAAGATAATATCACCCGTGATTGGAAATATAACATTGGTGGCAATGTAGCTTTTAATAAAAATAAGATAGACAACCTGAATGGTGGACAAGCTATTAATGATGGTGGTGTTGGCGGACAAGGAACTACTACCCGATCAGATAACGGTCAACCAATTGGTAGCTTTTATCTATGGGAAGTAGCAGGCATATTTCAAAATGCTGCTGAAATTGCCGGGTCTGCACAGCCCGGAGCTAAACCCGGTGATCTTAGATATCGTGACGTAAATAAGGATAATGTTATTAATGCTGATGACAGAGTGTACCAGGGTTCTTATCAGCCCAAAGTAACGTATGGTGTAAATGGTAGCGTAAGTTATAAAACAATCGACTTTTCTTTTGGTGGTTATGGCACCGGCGGCGGTAAAATTTATAATGGAAAAAAAGCAGCCCGTGGTGATTTCAGAGACAATATAGAAACCGATGTTGCTAACAACCGCTGGACACCCAACAATACTAATACAAACATACCAAGAGCTAATACGAATGAATTGCCTGCTTCTACTTATTTCCTGGAAAAAGGAGATTTCTTCCGGATAAATAACCTGACACTTGGTTACACATTAGGTAGTAACATCTTGTCAAGAGTAAAGATGCAGAGTGTGAGAATTTATGTTACTGCACAAAACGTAGCAACGTTTACCAAATACAGTGGCTTTACACCAGAAATAAGTAATGGCGGCACACTGGCAGCAGGTATTGAATCTGCTATATACCCTACAACGAGGACATTCGCTTTTGGAGTGAACGTAGGATTTTAATAACTATTAACTGATAACGACATGAAAAAAATAATCATAAAAAAACTATCCTTCATTCTGCTACCGGCATTACTGTTAGCCAGTTGCAAAAAGAGTTTTCTCGATGTAGATCCCCAGGGACAAACAACCGAAGTGCTGGCCCTTACCGATCCTGCTGCTGCTGCCAAATTAGTTGGTGGTGTTTATAATACGCTTTATTTTGGCGGATTTGATAAAACAACTGTTGGTTTCCTTTGGGCTTTGACAAATGATGTGGCCAGTGATGATGCAGATAAAGGCAGCACCCCGGGTGATTTTAACAGTGGCGGACTTGGTGACATAGACAATTT
>JBKJXQ010000270.1:0-4775 GCA_046716235.1 Chitinophagaceae bacterium | reverse complement strand
TAACTATTTAATCGACTCATACAGATCATTCCACTTCTTCTCTTCTGCTGTGTATTTTGCAATATCAGCCGGCTTGCCCTTTGAACTTATTCTTTTATTAGCAGCTATGTCGGCGAGGTAGCTGGCTGCTTTTTTATATTGTTGTTTGTCACGCAAGGCCTGATTTTTATCTTCACTTTTTGGTTTAGTTGCGAATATTGCTACTACTTTTTCATACGGTTCCCTGGCGCCTTCCAGGGCATCACTATATTTTTTATCAAGCATATCCCTCTTGGCTATATCTTCTTTGGAAGCCATGGTACCTGGTTTGGTCCGGGCTTTTACAGCGGTGGCATGTGCTTCTCTTTCAACGTTTATCCTAATGGCTTTATTAATATAATTATCACCAATATATAACCAGGAATTTTCAGATTCAGGTTTTGCAATAGCAGCCTTTTTAAAAGCAGTAACCATTTTTAATTCCAGTTCGTCTGCGTTGGCGGGCAACGGTGCACCTTCAATGCGGGAGTTGAGTGTATCATAAATAAGTTCTCCCAATACAATATTTGTTTTGTAATTATCCGGATCTGCCGCCAGCATAATTTCCAGTGCTTTTAATTTTGCCTCAAAATCTTTTTCCAAACCTACTGCAAAATCAATTTTATCAAATTTAAAGTAGTCACTTTTTGGATATAATTGCAGACCCATAGCTTTATATTTTTCAAAAGCCGGGATATCTTTTTTTGTAAAATAATAATTAACCAGGTAGCGATAAACACTTTCAAATCCCTCGCCTGCTACTTTATTATCGGCAAGCCGTCCGTAATATTTTGCTGCATCATCTTTATGATTGCTATTTTCAGCTGTGATGGCTGCCAGTATCTGTACGTTGGTATCAAGACTGGTAGTAAGTATTTTTTTAACTATTAATATATCGGACAGTTCAGCTGCCTTTTTAAATTTTTCAAACGAAGCGTCCCATTTTTTTGCAGAGTAATCAACATACCCGGATGCATAATAACCGGAATAAACACTGATGGGACCATTTTGATAAATAGGATCCGATATTAAAGGCATTTCGGGTTCCATTTCTCTATATTTATTAAATGCAGCTTCCGCATCAATAAGCAATTGATCTGCCTGTGCTGTACCCTTTACTCCTTCTGATGATGCTAACCCCGCATAGACGGTAGTTTTTAACATATAAGCTTCTCCCTTTGCCGTAAATTTTGCATTGGTCATTGCTTTATCAAGGTCAATTTTTGCCTGCTGAAATTTGTTGAATAGCAACAGATTTTTAATGTCTTCGTACTTCTGTGCATTTACCACAAATAAAGACAAGCTGGTCGTTAATAATAAAAAAGCTTTTTTCATTTTGTTATCAGATTGTATTAACAATTTGGTTGTTTATTCAGAATTACCATCAGTAGATGAATTTTCTGCTGGCGGCGTTGCGTTACTATCATTAATTACAGGGTTATCATCAATCCCATTTTCAATAATATCGGTTTGTGTCTGGTCTTCAAGTTGTGTAATGGCGGCAATTTCATCACCTTCATCAAGCCGAATAAGCTTAACACCCTGTGTTGCCCTGCCCTGTTCGCTGATGCCACTTACAGGCATCCGGATGGTAACACCGCTTTTACAACTGATCATAATGTCTTCACTCTGATCAACTGCTAATATACCCACTAATGATCCTGTTTTATCTGTTACATTAATCGTTTTTACGCCTTTACCTCCACGATTGGTGTATCGATATTCATCCACCGCCGTTCTTTTACCAAATCCTTTTTCACTTACAACTAACACGGTTTTTGATGCATCTGCTTCAGGATTTACACAAATCATACCAACTACTTCGTCCGTGTCATCATCAACTTCTATACCGCCTACGCCTATAGCCCCGCGGCCTGTAGCTCTTACTTTTTCTTCAGAAAAACGGATGGCCCTTCCGCTTTTTACGGCCATCATTATTTCACATTTGCCATCTGTCATTTTTGCTTCCAGTAATTCATCACCTTCCACAATATTAATAGCATTTACACCCGTTTGACGGGGTCGGCTGAAATCTGCTAACGCTGTTTTTTTAATGATACCTTTCTTTGTACATAGAACTATATTATGAGAATTGACAAACTCTTCATCCTTTAAATCTTTTACATCAATGATAGCCCTTACTTTATCATCTGGCGGCAGTTGCATCAGGTTTTGAATGGCACGGCCTTTACCCGTTTTTTCTCCATCCGGAATTTCATACACATTCAGCCAATATACCCTGCCCTTTTCGGTAAAGAATAACATGGTGTGATGTGTAGATGCTACAAAAAGATGTTCAATATAATCTTCATCTCTTGTTTTGCCACCCATGGCTCCCCTGCCGCCACGCCGCTGAGAACGGAATTCATCAGCCGGTGTACGTTTGATATAACCAAGATGTGAAATGGTAATAACTACATCTTCTTCTTTAATAAGATCTTTAATCTTTACTTCATCATCCAGATAAGTAATCTCTGTTTTTCTTTCATCACCAAACTTTTCTTTTATCTCCAGCAATTCCTTTTTAATAATATCAAATCTCATTCCTTGATTGGATAATAAATCGTTGAGGTAAGCAATCAATTTCATCAACTCTTCAAACTCTTCTTTTATCTTATCCCTTTCCATACCTGTCAACCGTTGTAAACGGAGTTCCAGTATGGCCTTAGCCTGTATCTCATCTAATCCCCAACCTGCATTTACTAATTTGTCTTTTGCAATATCGGGTGTAGCTGAACTGCGGATTAAGGCAATTACTTCATCCAAATGGTCGAGTGCAATGAGATAACCTTTTAATAAATGTGCTCTTTTCTCAGCTTCCCGAAGTTCAAACTGCGTTCGTCTTACTATCACTTCATGACGGAACTCTACAAACTCACTGATAAGATCTTTCAGATTCAGTGTTCTTGGCCTGCCTTTTACAATGGCAACATTGTTGATACCATAGGAAGTTTGAAGGTCGGTAAGTTTGTATAATTGATTGATAAGTACATTGGCAATGGCATCTTTCTTCAGATCTATTACCAGTCTTGTACCTTCCTTATTATTCGATTCATTATTTACATGAGAAATTCCTTCTATCACTTTTTCATTTACCAATTCGCCTATGCGGTTAGTAAGTGCATCACGGTTTACCTGGTAAGGTACTTCGGTAATAATGATTTGTTCACGGCCACTGGCTTTTGTTTCCACTGTTAATTTTCCTCTTACCACTACTTTGCCCCGGCCGAAGTGCATCCCTGCTTTCACACGTTCCATACCATAGATGACACCACCGGTTGGAAAGTCAGGAGCTTTTACAAACTCCATCAATTCTTCAATAGTAATATCACGGTTGTCTATATAGGCAATACAACCATCAATAGATTCAGTAAGATTGTGCGGCATCATGTTAGTAGCCATACCTACTGCAATACCACTTGAGCCATTTATCAGTAATTGAGGAATCCGGGTTGGAAGTACAGTGGGTTCTTTTTCTGAATCATCAAAATTCAGTTGAAAATCAACCGTATCTTTTTCTATATCATCCAGCATGTGTTCTGCCAGTCTTTCTAATCTTGTTTCAGTATATCGCATTGCTGCGGGACCATCACCATCCTGGTTACCAAAATTTCCCTGGCCATCTACCATTGTATACCGCATACTCCATTCCTGCGCCATTCGAACCATTGCATCATATACCGAAGTATCTCCATGCGGATGATATTTACCCAACACTTCTCCTACCAGACGGGCGGATTTTTTATATGGTTTATTATAATGCAGGCCCAATTGATTCATCGCAAATAATATGCGGCGGTGAACCGGCTTTAATCCATCCCTTACATCGGGAAGGGCACGGCCAACAATTACCGACATTGAATAATCAATGTAGGCTGTTTTCATCTGCTCTTCAATGTTAACGGGAATTATCCTGTTGTTGTCGCTGGTTTCTTCGGGCAATAATTGTTCTTCCATGTTCTCTTTTTCGTATGCGGTTTACCGGTTTTTTCCTTGCAAAAAAATATTATAAACGGGGTCTTTTAAAAGGCTCGCAAATCTACCTTTTTAGAACTTTAAAACCTGATAAAAAAACCTGTTTTTTGACTTATTTTATCCACCCTTGTTAATTGCCTTAATTATGACAAGCGTTTATTTTTTATATCTTCTTTTCCTTGCTGTTTCTGCTTTTTTCGTCCTATTTTTCCATTCCTTTTAACAGGGTTGATTTATGAAAACAATTCTTTTATTTGGTGCCGGAAAATCAGCTACCGTTTTGATTGATTACCTGGTGAAAAATTCTATTACTGAAAAGTGGAAAATAATATTGGTAGATGCAGACCTGAAACTGGCTCAATCAAAAATTGGTGGTGCTCAAAGGGCAACGGCTGTTTCATTTGATATTAATGATACGGAAGAACGAATTAAATATATTCGTCAGGCAGATATCGTCATTTCATTACTACCACCCCATTTACATATAAAAGTTGCTGCATCCTGTATTGATGCTGGTAAAAACTTGTTGACTGCTTCATACGTAGATGAAGCTATAAAAAGTCTGCAACCGAAAATCGAAAATAAAAAATTGTTGTTTCTCTATGAAATGGGATTGGATCCTGGTATTGATCACATGAGTGCTATGCAGATTATTGATGATATTCATACAAAGGGCGGAAAGATTACCTCATTTCAATCTCACTGCGGTGGATTAGTGGCACCGGAGAGTGATGATAATCCCTGGCATTATAAAGTAAGCTGGAACCCAAGGAACATAATCA
>JBKJXQ010000269.1:0-9011 GCA_046716235.1 Chitinophagaceae bacterium | reverse complement strand
GTATGATGATGCTGAAATTATTAAAGTAGGAAATCCCGGTCTGCGTCCACAGTTCACCAATAGCTATGAACTGGGCTATAAAATCAATCTCACAAAAGGATATTTCTATACGGCATTGTATCATCGTAGCACCAACGGCACCATTACAAGAATTGCCACACAAGTACCGCCAGGTACTTTGATTTATACTGTATTTCAAAATGCCGGTTACAGTCGTAATACAGGTATTGAACTGGTATTGCAACAGGATTTCTCAAAAGCCTTCTCTTTTAATACCAACATAAATGTTTATCAAAATACCATTGATGCTTTTACCGTAGAAAATAAATATCCGGTAGCTTCAACTTACACAGCAGGCAAAGAAAAACTTACTTCTGGCAACATAAAACTGAATGGCATTTTTCATTTACCAAAGCAAACAGATATACAGGTTACTGGTATTTATTTAGCCCCAGATATTATTCCACAAGGAAAAATAGGTACAAGATTTTCAGTAGATGCAGGTCTGAAAAAACAAATTCAAAAAGGTAAAGGAGAACTATTTTTAAATGCATCCGATATTTTAAATACACTACGGATTAAGAAAGAAATAAGTGGCAATGGATTCAACCTGCTAAGCACAGATTATTATGAAACACAGATTATTAGATTGGGATACAGCTATAAATTCTGATAATAATTAATCAAAACCACTTCCCCCTCCTTCTATCCCATGTCGTAATACCAATCTTAAACTGAACAGGATTACGAAACTGGTTGGCAACAGAACCTACTACATACACACCGAGTTTAAATTTTCCCAATAGATTAAATGGGTATTTAAAAACTCTTTCCACTCCGGTAAATAATTCAGCATAGCGAAGATTTTTTTCGGGTGCAATTAAGAAACCAGCACCGGCTATTTCCCGCAATCCTATTTTTTTAAACAATGGAATTTTATTCAGTAACGCCCCGTTGAACTCATGAATATAATGTACTTCATAAAATCTTTTGAACGTAGCAAAGGTGGAATCCAATGATTGAAAAGCCTCACTAGGATTCATAAACAAAATAGGATCACCCCGCCGCTGGTATTTATAATCTACCAGCCGCAAATCTTTTTGACTGAGGAATGAACCTGTTTTTAAGGAATAAGAAGAAGTTCCCATCACTCCCAGTTTTACAGATTGATGAAGACCAAATTCCAAATAATCAAAATCTATTTTACTTTTCAATATGCCGGGAATACCTTTTCTCCACTGCACATAAAAGGTAGGCCAGGCTGAACCAAGTATTATTTTTTCCTTTGGCTCTCTTATGTACCGCTGACCGGGAGTGTATTCCAGGCGCAGTTTTCCATACACAGCATTATAAGAAGGAAATGAAATGGCCTGGTTATTATCCAGCACATTGCCAAACAAGCTGTCTACTTTATCGTTGGTTTTATAATCACTTACCGAGCTGCGAAAGGCAATATCCACATTGGAGAATAAATACAAACCATTAACTATTTCAATACTATGCCCAAAGCCAACTGCCTGGTGCAGATAGATATTGTTCCGCTTAATCATATTTATCCACGCATCGCCACTAAAAATGTATTCAAAGTTTTTTTCCAATGTAATATGATAATAGCCACGGTGAAAAGGATTGTACAACCTGCTAAGCCGTATGCTTCCATTAATATCTTTATTACGCAACCCGTAACTAACATTGGAGAAGATATTAATATTTTTTCTGGACTCATAGGTTTTTGCATAGGTAAAAAATGGCTGCAAACGGGCACCCCCAAACTGGAAAGGTTGGTAAAAAGTAACTAACGGTGGCAACCCCAGGCTTCTTCTTTTTTCGTGGTTATTAAACTGCTGTCCTTTGTACACTATTTTCTGCCAGGTAATTTTATTCGCCACTCCATCCAATGAATCAAGATAAATTTTGGTATGTGTGGCCTGGTAAACACTGTCTTTATAATGGATAAACCGTACTTCTTTTTCTGTTAACGGTTCTGTGCGGTTGGCCTGCCAGAAATTGCTATCTCGTTTATATGCCTCTGCGGAGGCAGCGCTTAATTCTGTACCGAAATATTTTTTATCAAACTGCTTATTCAATTCAAAATCCCGGTAAGTAATCACTGTCCGGCCGGAAGATTTCTTTTTATCGGAAATAGCATTGTATGTTAGTTCCTGCCGGGTCATCATCCATGCTTTTCCATTTACATATTCGTAATGCTGTTCTATTTCAAAAAAATCATACTCTGCTAAATGATATTTTGGTAATCGCAATTTTGTATGGAGTACCACCCATGTACTATCAGTAATTGTTATCTCTCCTTCTACCGTCGCATTGCTAAGCTGACGTGGCTTAATACTAATTGTATAAATTTTTCTGCCATTAATTGTTTCTGTCTTCAATGTTTTAAACCGGTAGGCTAATAATCCGCTGTAACTGAGCGGCGACAGAAAAGGTGTTTGAGAAACTGCCGGAATATTGACAAGGTTATTATAAAAATTAAAATCTCCTTGTGTTGTAGTTAAATAAAACAAGCTTTGGGAATTTCCTCTTGTAGTAATGCCCGTTCTTTCTTCTTTAATGCGTTTTTCAGATTCTCTATCAAGGTGCAAAACGATTTCTGCCAACGCCATACGATTCATTGCTGCATTAGCCTGCTGTTCTTTTATTAAAGAATCGTTCTTAACCGTTTTCTTTGGTTTTTTAAATGCCATCGAATCTTCCTGTAATGCTTTAATATAAATGTTGCAGGAGTAAGCCCCTGCGGCCGCTTCAATAGTATCTTTACCCCTAATCACATTGCGGAGATAATCTTCTGCCTTGTCTCTAAATTTTCCTTTTACCGTTATTGCTGAAAGAATAGTAGCATCTGCGGCTTCCATTATTATATCCTGCTGGTAATCCGTTTTTCTGATAATAACAGTAAGCATCTGCACTTTGTATCCCACCATACTCACCACCAAATCATATTTACCTTCCTCCAGTTCCAATTGATAACTTCCATCTTCTTTGGTAACGTTACCCTGTTTATATTCTTTTACCTGCACACTTGCAAAAGCAAGCGGTTCACCTTTTGCATTGGTAATTTTTCCATAAACCTTTATAGATTGAGCAGTGGCCACAAGGCCGGTTAGCAGATGAAGGATAAGTAGTAAGTTTCGGCACATAGCAGCCGCCAAAATAAAATGATATTGTCATTATATTATGTAGCTGACACTAAAACGAAGGGTTTTCCGAAATATTTAACAAGTAAGCAAAGTTTTTCAACTGAAAATAATTATTTCTTCTTCACCCAAAAATCATCCTTCCATTCTTCCTTACAAACTACAGGATGTCTTTCCAATTGCCTGAAAACATCATCAAGCTTCTCGGTAGAAAGCAATTCTTCGAGGTAACCAAAGAGTTCCCGTTCTTCAAACCGGATATGTTTATCCAGCAAATCACAAAGAATAACCAGGGTTTGTTTATCAGCTTCATCATCCAGCCCCAATATCAATTCCCTGATATAATCATGTTCCTCTTTTAACCTTTCTGCCATGGGATGGCTCGACGGCAGGTAAGGGATTAATATTTTTTCTTCCTGAAAAAAGTGTGGTTTAATATGTTGCTGCCAAAACCACAATGCATATTTTCTTAATTGTGCTAACTGTGTTCCATTGTTAAGACCCTGCCTTATTTTCCAGGAAAATAATAATCCGTCATGATGTTCCCGGCTTAGCGGGGCCAGTTGCTTACTCCGTTTAATTGGTTTTGTTTCCTGATTCATAAGTAAAATTAATGAGTAATTTATCCCCTTGTATTGACTTAAACCCATTCGGATACTGATTGCTGTCATACCATCTATAAACAAAAAATCATTAACTAAAGTTTACTTATACTTATTTGTATGCACACTTGTGAATAATTAACTTTAGGAACTGACAATATTGCTAAGTAATATTGAAAAGATAAAGGAAGGGTAAGCTTCTGAAAATGGTCAGAAGACGCAAAATAACCCGGTACTACCCTCCGCCGGTATTTGTGAATTTGGTTCCGCTTTCTACCCAATGAAAAGAAGCAGCCATATAAAACTGAAGTGAATTGACAGACACAATCATCAACCTGGAAACCGTAAACCCTATTGAATTTTTTGGAGTAAACAACGGTAAACTGGACATCCTCAAAAAGAAATTTCCACTTTTAAAAATTCTCTCCCGCGGCACACAATTAAAACTAAGTGGTGCGCCGGAGCAGATAGAAACTGCCCGGGAAAAAATTTCTCTCATCATCACTTACCTGGAACGCAATGGCCACATGAGCCAGAATTACCTCGAACAGGTATTGGGCGGCGATGATGCAGAAGTTATTGATCATTTCCAGGAGAAAAATCCGAATGAGGTGCTGGTGTTTGGCCCCAATGGTAAATCCGTAAGAGCAAGAACAGCTAATCAGAAAAAAATGGTTCAGGAGGCTGAAAAAAATGACATTGTTTTTGCCATCGGGCCGGCAGGTACCGGTAAAACATACACGGCTGTTGCATTGGCTGTACGGGCATTAAAAAATAAACAGGTTAAAAAAATTATTCTTACCCGACCTGCGGTAGAAGCTGGTGAAAGCCTTGGCTTTCTTCCGGGTGATTTAAAAGAAAAGATTGATCCTTACCTGCGTCCATTATATGATGCATTGGATGATATGATACCTGCTGATAAGCTTGGATATTATATGTCTACCCGGACAATTGAAATTGCGCCACTTGCGTATATGCGAGGCCGCACACTGGATAACGCATTCATTATTCTGGATGAAGCTCAGAATACCACTGATTTGCAAATAAAAATGTTTCTCACCCGCATTGGTGCCAATGCCAAAGCTATTATTACAGGTGATATGACACAGGTAGATCTGCCAAGAAACCAGCGAAGTGGTTTGCAAACTGCCGTCCGCATTCTTCAGAATATTGAAGGTATTGCACACATTGAGCTGAATGAGGAAGATGTGGTACGTCACCGGCTGGTGAAACAAATCATCAGAGCTTATAATAATGAACATGAAAGAGAAACATTGCAGGATATAAACAGGCAGCCAATTCCAATAACCAGGAAGGATAAGCCGCAATAACAGCAGTGCCAAAGATTTATTACTTTGCAGGAATGAAAAGCAACTATTTAGTCTTTTTGTTCCTGCTTTTTTCTTTTTATGCCTGCAAGAACAAAAACACATCAACAACCGGTAAATCAGACAATAGTATTGATGCCGCCAGAAATTTTATCCGTTCTGCACTGGATGGTAAGTTTGATGAAGCAAGAACGTATATGCTTACTGACTCATCCAATTCAAATTATATGGACGTGGCAGAACGTTCCTTTCAAAATGCAGACCAGGGAGTAAAAAATAGCTATCGTACTTCCACCATCATCATTCATGAAGTAAGTAATGTAAATGATTCCACCACCATTATTATTTATTCCAATTCATATAAAAATGTCCATGATACACTCAGAGTGATCAAGACAAACCAACAATGGCTGGTAGATCTTAAATATCTTTATGAACATGGAACAGCAGCATTTTCTGAAAAAGTAACTGGTAAAGAATTATCAGAATGATCAAAAACATTTTACTGGTTGGGCTGGGTGGAGGTATAGGAAGTATAGGCCGTTACCTTTGTCAAAAATGGTTTGCAGCTTACTATGCGTCTTCTTTTCCCTGGGGCACATTTACTGTAAACATTATTGGTTGTTTGGCTATTGGTATTTTCTGGGGTTTGAGTTTTAAATCATTTGATAGTAATGAAAGCTGGAAGTTGTTTTTGATGACGGGTTTATGCGGTGGCCTTACCACATTCTCCGCTTTTACACTCGAAGGAGTGGGCTTATTAAGAGAACAAAAACTGGCTTTATTTTTTTCCTATGTTGCAATTAGTGTGGTGTTGGGGTTATTGGCAACTTATATTGGTATACGTCTGACTAAATAATAAAAATAGGAGTAACATTTTTTAATCATTTAAAACTTATCACTTGTCAACTATAAATGTTCTGCATCCATGGCATGGAGCTCACTACGGAGAAAAAGCCCCGGAAAGGGTGAATGCATTAATTGAAATTCCACAAGGTTCCCGGTCTAAATATGAAGTAGATAAAGTAACCGGCCTGCTGCGATTGGACAGGGTTATTTACTCATCCTTTCAATACCCGATTAATTATGGGTTTATACCTCAAACACTGGGGCTTGATGGCGACCCGCTGGACATACTTGTTTTGTGTTCGCAACCCATCCAATCACTTTGCCTTGTAGAGGCTAATATCATTGGAAATATGCAAATGATTGACAGCGGACAGGTAGATGATAAAATTATTGCCGTAGCATCGAAAGATCCATCCGTGAACCATATTACCCGAATGGAAGAACTACCTCATCATTTTTTATTGGAACTAAGAAATTTCTTTGAACAATACAAAGTGCTGGAAAATAAAAAAGTGGAAATTGATAATTTCCAGGATCAATTGATTGCTTACCGTATTCTTAATGAAGCAATAACTTTTTACAAGGAAACTTTCAATAAATAATCAGTGAACAATCATAAACAACATACTATGACAGCCCAACTGATAATAACGGCTATTCTTATTGGTCTTGCTGCAGGTATTCTTAGCGGATTGGTAGGTATAGGAGGTGGCATTATCATGGTGCCCGCACTTCTTTTTTTTATGAACTACACTCAGCACCAGGCACAGGGAACATCGCTGGCAGTGCTAACACTGCCTGTTGTTATTTTAGCTTCCTTTTATTATTATAATCAATGTCAAAAACTGGGAACACCTATTGATTTAAAAATAGCGGGCCTTCTTGCTGCAGGATTTATTGTAGGCGGATTTTTTGGAAGTAAAATAGCATTGGCAGTAAACCAGGATATTTTAAAAAAAATATTTGCCATCATACTTTTTTACACCGCCTTTAAAATGCTGAACTGGGATGTAATGATTGTAAAATGGGTGAAAAATATTTTTTAACAAACTCATATCCCATAACGTAATTATATTCATCAGGATGAAAATGAAATTGATTACTATATTTTTATTAAGCTGGCAGCTTAGCTTATCACAATCACTTTATAAATCTGCAGAAGCTTATTTCCCCGGCAATCCATTTAAAACAACGTTCAACAAATTTCTTTACAGCCTTATTAACGATCCGCTACTTTTAGAAAAAGAAGTAAAGAAAAAAACCGACACAACATTATTTTACCTGCAGGGAATTTACCCCTCCTATTCACCTTTTTTCTTTCCTTCAACCCGTTGTAAAATAATATTAGCGGAACAAGAGGAATACACTGATAGCCTGGCTGCCGAAACATACAACTATTTTGTTTATCAATTAATAGGCTTTGCCAAGCCGGGTGAAGAAGGGCAGAAAGATATAAAAGAAGAATTCGAGAAATTGAAACGCCGGTTCAAAAAAGGATTAGAGCTTGCCGGAGAAAAGGAATTGAAAAGAGGTAATGAGCAATCGGGTTCTATCATTAATTATATTTATAAAGAGATGCCCTTTTATCCACTTACCATTGCCTGGGTTTCTTCCGCAGATCATACTGAAAATATAATAGCCCTTACTATCCGCTTTTTCATAAATGATAACAAAGCTTATCTACCAATATCGCCGGATAGCCCTTAGCCGGGTATTATGTGAACCCGGTTGTTTATTAATAATTCCTTTTTTATCAATTTTATCTGTCCTTACTTTTCCGGAGGAATGAATAACCTCGCCATCACCTATTAAAATACCAACATGAACGATGTCTTCTTTATTATCAAAAAAAACTAAATCACCCACCTGCACATCCGCAAATTTTTTTACGGCCTTTCCTTCCTGTGCCTGCTGCCATGCGTCTCTGGGTAAATCAATTCCCATTAGCTTAAATATTACCTGTACAAAACCACTGCAATCAACGCCCAATGGTGTACGTCCGCCCCACATATATGGTGCATTTAACCAGGCTGAAGTGAGCCGCTTAACCAGTTCACTGCCGGGCTGTTGATCATTGCGTTTACAATAATTACCTGCAAAATTATATTCCAGATCACCCAGCTTGCCTTTTCCATTTTCGAAAAATGGTAATGAAGAGCCAGCGGGAATAGCCATTTTCTGTTCACCAATGGAAATAGTACTCAACAAATCTGTTGTAATAAATACACTTGTGTTATTAGCAACCTCTTCAGTAGTTGCCTGCAACATTGAATGAGTCATCCAACCTTCATATCCATCATACAAACTGCATATTTTTACCCACAAATCTCCTTTTGTCTTCAGCACTTTTACTGTTTCGCCAAATAATAACTGGTTTACCATTTCTTTATGGTGCATTGGTTTTCTACGAACCGGTGCTGCAGGCACAGCCACTATTGCATATTCCATTTGATAAGTTTTTTACCGTTTTATTTCCTCAGAAGAAAGCTTCAGGCAATAATAAAACCGGATATTCAAGTAAGATTTTTTATAACTACTAAAGCAAATTAAAGTTACAGGCAAAAATTCATATCAAACGTCACAGAATTTTATTGAAATTTATAAAAACAGCATCTAACTGAAAACAAATAACTATTTTCCGTTGGTGAAGGCTTCTACATACCACGATATAACCGACCAGGAACTGCTTGAAAAGTTTTATACCGACCGTAATAATGAATGGCTTGGCATTTTGCTTCAACGTTATACCCTTTTGCTGTTGGGTGTAAGTATGAAGTATTTAAAAAATGAAGAAGAGGCCAAAGACAGTGTGCAGCAAATATTTTTAAAAGTGATACAGGAGTTGCAGAAATATAAAGTGGTGTATTTTAAATCCTGGCTGTATATGGTAGCAAAAAATCATTGCCTGATGAAACTGCGGGAGCGAACCGGAAAAATTACAGCCCAAATAAACGACAGGCTTACTGCAAAACCTGAAGAAGAAACCTATCGTCAAAAAATAGTACAGATCGATCATACGCTTGACCTGATGGAAACTGCATTAAAAAAACTGAATCCTGAACAACAGCTATGTGTAACTT
>JBKJXQ010000268.1:0-5094 GCA_046716235.1 Chitinophagaceae bacterium | reverse complement strand
GAGAAATGCCAAGCACCAATCCGAATAATGTAGCCACTCCTTTTCCACCCCTAAAATCTGCCCAGATGGGGAAAATATGCCCGATTACTGCAGCTAATCCAAGACATGTTTGAAGGTTTTGAAGATTAATTTCATTATCAGCGTAAGCAGGAAGTAATAATGCAAGTTTCACAGCAATTATTCCTTTAAGCATATCTACCACCATTACCAACGTTCCCCATTTAGGGCCCAGTACACGATAGGTATTAGTAGCACCGGCATTACCACTACCATAGTCCCGGATGTCAATATCAAAAAAGAATTGACTTACCCAGACAGATGTTGGAACACTACCAATGAGATAAGCCAGAATAATCAATAAAAGTTCATTCATAGAACCGGTATTAAGCGAAAGTCAAAAATAAGCAAAAACAGGGACTGATAACAGTTAATTAATGCACAAGTAATCTTCACTTAATGGCTTAGCTTTAAACTAATCCAGTTATTCTTAGAAATAATTTTGACAATTGTTAATGAAAAGATAGTTGATGCTTGAATAATATCGGCTTCATCTTCTGTTATAAGGCCACTTAATAATATCAACCCTGATGGTGTTATATTTTTAACCAGAGTGGAAAAATTTTCTAATATTACATTCTTATTGATATTGGCAAGAAGAATATCGTACTGCCCCTCTCCAACTGCGTTGTCAGCTTTTTTCAATACAAACTTAGAGCAGTTATTTTTTGCCAGGTTTTCTTTCGCATTTTCTATACTCCATTCATCATAATCAACAGCAAACACTTTATCAGCACCAAGCTTTTCTGCAAGAATAGCCAATATACCTGTCCCCGTTCCAAAATCAAAAACTGACTTGGCGGTAAAATCAATTTCCCGCATTTGTTGAATCATCATAAATGTTGTAGCATGATGGCCGGTACCAAAACTCATTTTTGGTGTAATCACAATTTCATGCTGCACACCTAGTATGGGCTCATGGAAGTCGGCCCTGATGCCAACAAAATCATCAACTATTACAGGTTGAAAGTTTGATTCCCAAACGGCATTCCAGTTTGTTTCCTCTATTATTGATTTATTGAATGAAAGATTATGACTGACAGCAATTTCTTTTACTGCTATTTCTATAAAATCGTTTGCAGGAATAAATGCTTTAAGGTTGTTCTTTTCTTCTTCAAAGCCATCGAAACCAATTTCACTTAATTGGGCAATCAATAAATATGATTGCTCTGAAGAAATATTTGGAAATTCTATTTGTATATACTGACTCATTGAATAAAACTAAAAACCCTGATTACTCAGGGCTTCGTTATTAGTTATTACCTTCTTGCGGCGGTGTTTGTTCTTGTCTCGATTGTCCTTGCCCATCAGGCTTCGGCATCAAAATTTTTCTTGACAATTTGAATTTACCTGATTTAGGATCTGTACCGATCAGTTTTACTTTCATCACATCGCCTTCATGTACTAATCCTTCCAATGTTTCCAATCTCTTCCAGCTTACTTCGCTGATGTGAACCAACCCCTGCTTACCGGGCATAAATTCTACAAATGCACCGAACGGCATAATTGATTTTACCACCGCATCATATACATCACCTACAGATGGCACCGCAGTAATTCCTTTAATCCAGGACACTGCTTTATCAACACCTTCTTTCTTTGTACCAAAGATGCTGATTTCACCCAAATTATTTTTCTCTTCCAGGTTAACAGTAGTTCCTGTTTCTCTTTGTATTTCCTGTATCACTTTACCACCTGGCCCGATTACAGCGCCGATGAATTCTTTATCAATAAACAATTTCACCATTCGTGGTGCATGTGCCTTCACATCAGTTCTTGCTTCAGCAATAGTTTCATACATCGCATCCAGAATATGTAAACGACCTTCTTTAGCTTGCGACAATGCCTTGCGCATTACATCCATACTAAGTCCGTCAACTTTAATGTCCATTTGCACACCGCAAATACCATCACGGGTACCGGTTACTTTAAAGTCCATATCACCCAGATGATCTTCATCTCCAAGAATGTCTGTTAATACTGCAAATTGGTCACCTTTGCTAATCAATCCCATTGCTACACCAGATACATGTTTAGGAATAGCAACCCCGGCATCCATCAATGCTAATGAACCGGCACAGACAGTCGCCATAGAAGATGAACCATTTGATTCCAAAATATCACTCACCACCCTAACCGTATATGGAAAATCACCACCCGGCATCATTTTTTTCAATGAACGCATAGCCAGGTTACCATGTCCTACTTCACGACGACCAACACCTCTCATCATCTTTACCTCACCGGTAGAAAATGGAGGGAAATTATAGTGTAAATAGAATTTAGAATAGTCTGAAACTGCTGCACTTTCCAGCAAAGTAGCATCTAACGGAGTTCCTAAGGTAACAGTGGTAAGAGATTGAGTTTCACCTCTTGTAAACAAGGCTGCGCCATGTGGTGATGGCAATACATCCACTTCCATATTCAGCCCACGAACTTCATCCAGTTTACGACCACCAAACGAACCTTATCGTTCAAAATCATATCCCTAACCACATCATATTGAAGGTCGGCATAGTAAGTTTTAGCCCATTTCTTCACATCATCCGGCAGGCTTCCACCTTCTTCCTTTATGTATTCTTTTCTCAGGTAATCCATGAGTTCCTCCTGGATGGCAGCAAATTTATCTGAACGGTCATGTTTAGCTAAAGCACCTTTTGCTACTTCATATACTTTTTCTTTTCCAAAAGCATTTACTTTCTCTCTCAGTTCTTCATTATGCAAAGGTTTGGCGTAATCTCTTTTAACAGTAATTCCTTTTAATGCTCTTAATTCTTCCTGTGCTTTTACCTGCACCCGGATAGCTTCATGTCCAACTTCAATCGCTTTGATGAGATCTTCTTCCTGGCATTCTTTGCCTTCACCTTCCACCATCATAATATTCTTACTTGTAGCTGCAATGATAAAATCAAAATCAGCTTTCGCCAATTCACTACGCATAGGATTTACTACATATTGTCCTTCAATACGGGCCACCCTTACTTCAGAAATAATTTCCATTATAGGAATATCGGAAACTGCTAATGCAGCAGATGCAGCCAGGCAAGCCAACGCATCAGGCATTACTTCCGGGTCGCTGCTTATCAATGTAACAAGCACCTGTACCTCACATAAATAATCTTCAGGGAACAAAGGACGAAGAGCCCTATCTATCAAACGACTCGTCAAAATTTCATAATCATTCAACCGGGCTTCCCTCTTAAAGAAAGAACCGGGGATACGACCTGCTGAAGCAAATTTTTCCTGGTAGTCAACCGACAGTGGAAAAAAACTCTGGCCTTCTTTAGGTTCTTTATTAGCAACAACAGTTGCGAGTATAATACAATTGCCCTGGCGAACTGTTACTGCACCATCGGCCTGACGGGCCAACCGGCCTGTTTCAATGATAACCTCACGGCCATCACTTATAGTAAATTTTGATTGTAAAGGTTGTGAAAGCATACGTTTAAAAGTTTGATGTTTGAGGTATGATGTTTGAAGTCGAAGTACCTAAACTATTATATAAATTTTATTAACCCAACTGCATTACTACTATCATCGTCTTTCGTAAGTTTATCCTGAGTTTATCGAAGGATACTTTTCATCGTTCTGTAATCGTACTGAGCAAAAAATTTGGAGAGCCGGCTACAATTAAATTCTGATAGTCTAAAAACAGTTATTCCCAACATCCGGAAGAAGTTGGGAATAGAGTATATAAATTTTGAGTTTCGGGTTGATAATGAAACCAAGAATTTAAAGACTTTCCCAAAATCCACCTTATGGGGATTCAGGTGACTGCCCTTACTTTCTTAATCCAAGTTTCTCAATCAACTGGCGATAACCAGTCAGATTATGTTTCTGCAGATAGTTCAGTAAACTTTTACGTTCACCAACTAATTTCATCAGACCGCGGTGTGTAGAGAAATCTTTTTTGTTTTGTTGTAAGTGAGAACTGATCTGGCTGATACGTTCAGTCAGCAGGGCAATTTGTCCTTCAGTAGATCCTGTGTTTGTTGCTGCACCAGCATAAGTGGTTAAAACAGTGTCTTTTTTTTCTTTTGTAAGTGGCATCTTTTAATTTTTTAGAATTTCATCTTTTTTTGTCATCCGGTTATTTCGGCGGCAAAGGTAAGGCCATTAATCATAATGGCAAAGGCTTTTGTTACCTATTTTTGCCCAATTTACACTTCATTTGGGTTGGTATTCAGTCCTTAACTTATTTTGTTCTTATGGATTTATCTGCAGACACTAAAAATATTCTTGGCCTCCATCTTCCTACAGACCCACGTTGGGTAAACCTGGCTGAAAAATCTCTGGAAGAAATCCTGACCGACCATGCATATTGCGAACAAAAAGCTGCGATGACATGTATTTCTTTAATTCAAAAATATAGTGATAAGGAAGCACTTGTTGCAGAACTCTCTCCTATCGTTACTGAGGAATGGGGACATTTCAGACTGGTTCTTGCTGAACTTCATAAAAGAGGATTACAGCTGGGGAAGCAGCGTAAAGATGAATATGTAAATGCCTTACTGTTGTTCCAGAGAAAAGGCGGGCATATTGATGATCGCTTTCTGGATCAAATGCTGACAATGGCACTGATAGAAGCCAGGAGTTGTGAACGCTTCAAAAGATTAAGTGAAGGACTGAGTGATGAATACCTGCAAAAATTTTATCGCCGTTTTATGGAAAGTGAAGCAGGGCATTATACGTTGTTTTTAGAATTAGCTGAAAAATATGTTGACAAAAATAAGGTTCGTAATCGCTGGGCAGAATGGTTAGAATATGAAACCGTCATCATACAAAATCTTACCATTCGTGGTGACAGGATACATTAAGCTAAGGGTATAAATGAGAAAAGGTGTTAAAGAGAAAATTTGTCTGTAATTGCATCTTCACATTTTAAAATTATATATTTCTTATGGTTTTACAGAAGTATAACCAGTGCAAAATTCCAGGAAACGAATATTAATATTCACCTGTAAATAACCATACTTTATAATTATTTTAAAAGGATGATTGAAAAAATTCCAAAAGAAGTAATAGCTGCATTTACAG
>JBKJXQ010000267.1:0-7208 GCA_046716235.1 Chitinophagaceae bacterium | reverse complement strand
AAAATCATTAGATAAACTGAGGTAATAGAATTTACGCATACCGAACAAAAAAATCCCCCAGGCCTACGACGACAAGGGGGATTTTTTATTCACTTAGTTATGATTACTGTATCATAAAGATTTTACTCATTACTTTCACAGCATCATTATCAAGTTGCAAACTGTACATCCCTGATTTAATACCAGTCGGTAATTGTATGGATTGACTAATTGCTCCTCCACTATGGGTAAACCGGTTATTATATACCTGCTGGCCGGCAGTATTGAATATTTTTACCGAGTAATTACTTTTTGAAAGATCTGCTGACTGGAAAAATATGTAACTACCAATAACCGGATTCGGGTAAATCGTTACATCCTTCACTCTTTTATCAAGATTTATTTTTACAATATTACTTAGGCTGAACTTAGCATCTATATCAATACTTTTAAGCCGATAGAAATTGACCCCCTGAATCGGGTTAGAATCAAAAAAATCGTATTTAGTTTCAGTCAATGAGTTGCGGGCAGTTACCTCTCCGATAGATGTAAAGAGTGATCCATTTGCAGAACGTTCAATTTGATATTTACTCAAATTCTCTTCAGAATAAGCTGTCCATTCTATTTGAATGCCACTTTGTTTTTCAAACGCCTTTATATTAGATAATTTAACAGGGAGTACGGTATTTACTGTTACGATAACTCTTCCATTTGCACCAGCTGCTGCAGTACTTGTACCATTATTTGAACGGCCACCACCACCGCTACCCGGAGAGGCTCCAGCCAAAGCTGAAGCTGCAGCTGAGTTATTTGCACCAGCTCCGCCATTTCCCTGTCCAGTTCCACCTATTCCCCCTAATGCACCACCCCCGTTGACTCCATTGCCACCATTTGCACCATTTGCAGAAGGAGTAGCAGAACCTCCACCGCCGCCGCCGCTTGCATTACCATTATTAGTATTTCCACCTGCTCCACCTGATCGGCCTGTACCAGTTATTACTATCCCTCCAGTACCGCCAGTATTATTTGTTGTACTTCCACCACCACCTGCTACTACTATAGATGTAAAACTTGAGTTTCCTCCGGCATTCCCGGCAGATCCTCCTGTACCAACAATGACACTGTAACTACCTGCGCCAAGAGTTGTCGTAACAAAAGAATAAGCTCCGCCGCCACCGCCGCCGCCAGCTAGATTATTGGAGCCACCACCACCAGCACCCCAAGCCTGAATAGTAACATTAGCAGAATACCCTGTGGGGATAATATAAGTTCCGCTTGAATTAAAGGTCTGACTTACTGCTTGCGCCAACACAACAATTTCAATAAGAATAAAAAAAAGGGAAAGTAACAGGTAAGCAAAAGGCTTCCCTGCTAAAAGAGTAGGATTTTTTTTCATATAATTGGATTTCACTTAATGATTCAGGATTTTAAAAATAATCCTAAGTATTTACCATTAACGCATATAGAAAAAAAAAGTATAAACTCTTAAACAAGAATTAAGTGTTTATGATTACAATCAAGGTGGGTTAGGTATTTATTCTATTGAATGATTCGTAGAAATCCGATTTGTCTATAAAAACCTGGCAGTATGACTATTTTTAATTTTTTTAAGATTTGCAGGCGGCCCCGAAAATACCAGCTCTCCGCCGCCATCCCCTGCCTCAGGACCCAGGTCTATTACCCAATCGGCAGAACGGATAACATCGGTGTTATGCTCAATTACCAAAATGGAATGACCTTGTTCTATCAGGGCGTTAAAAGAAATCAGCAATTTTTTAATATCATTAAAATGAAGGCCTGTAGTAGGTTCATCAAAAATGAAAAGTATTTTATTATTAACCCTGCCTTTACCAAGAAATGAGGCAAGCTTTACCCTTTGTGCTTCACCCCCGGATAAAGTATTAGATGATTGGCCAAGTTTTACATATCCTAATCCCACATCACTTAATGGTTGAATGGCTTTCGCAGTATTGGTCTCTTCCCTACTACCGCCGGGCAAAGAGAAAAATTCAATTGCTTCATCGACACTCATCTCCAGCACATCATAAATATTTTTGTCTTTATACTTTACTTCTAATACTTCTTCTTTGAATTTTTTTCCTCCGCATGATTCGCAGGTCAGGTGTACATCTGCAAGAAACTGCATTTCAACCACCTGTTCACCTTCACCTTTGCAGGTATCGCAGCGACCACCATCCACATTGAAAGAAAAATGTTTAGGTAGAAAGCCCCTCATTTTACTTAATGGTTGCCGGGCATATAAATCCCTTATCTCATCATAAGCTTTTATATAAGTTACCGGGTTACTTCTTGAAGATTTTCCAATTGGATTTTGATCCACCATTTCAATCTGGGCAATACTGTCAATGTCGCCGGTAATTTGTTTGTGAAAACCAATCTTTTCCCCAAATTCCCCTTTCAGTTTTTTAAGAGCAGGATAAAGAATCTGTTTTACCAAAGTTGTTTTACCACTACCACTCACGCCACTCACCACACATAATATGTTTAAAGGAAACTCTACCGAAATATTTTTCAAATTATTCTGCCTTGCTCCTTCTACTGTTATAGAGCGGTTCCATTTACGAATTTGTTTGGGTGGATCAATAGTTAATTCATGATTGAGATATTTTCCTGTAAGACTCATTGGGTTAAAAATAATATCATCATAATTCCCTTCTGCTACCACTTCACCTCCCAGGTGTGAAGCCATTGGCCCCATATCAATAATATGGTCAGCTTCCCGCATCATCATTTCATCATGTTCTACTACTATCACTGTATTTCCTAAATCTCTTAATTCTTTTAAAACTTTAATCAGGTTGGAGGTATCTCTTGAATGCAGACCTATTGATGGCTCGTCCAAGATGTATAAAGAGTTGGTAAGGTTACTGCCAAGGCTTCTCGTCAATTGAATTCTCTGGCTTTCTCCACCGCTTAATGAATTGGCTAGCCGGATCAGGGTAAGGTAACCCAGCCCTACCTTTAACAATGTATCAAGACGATTATTTAATTCAATCAAAATTCTTTTCGCTACTTCACTATCATGGTTACTTAACTTACTTTCCAAAGTATTAAACCACACTTTCAAATATTTAACGGGCAGTGTACTCAATTCTCCAATATTCTTTGCATTCACTTTTACATACAATGCTTCTTTACGAAGCCGATAACCATTGCAATCAGGACACTCTGTTCTACCACGATAGCGACTTAGCAGTACCCTGTATTGCACTTTATAAAGTTGCGATTCTACATCTTTAAAAAAATCATTAATTCCCATCACCCCATCACTTCCTTCCCATAGTTGCTTATACTGTTTATCTGACAGATCGGCAATGGGCTTATGAACTGGAAAATTGAATTGCTTTGCTCCCTTCACAAAATTCTGACGCCACCAATCCAGTTTCTCACCCTTCCACGGAGCTACCGCCCCATCATACACACTCAGGCGCCTGTCAGGAATTACGAGATCAGCATCAATACCCAATACTTGTGAAAAACCTTCGCAGGTAGGACATGCTCCAAATGGATTATTAAATGAAAAAAGATTCGGAACTGGTTCTTCAAACTGCATTCCATCTAGTTCAAAACGGTTGTTGAAATGATGTAGCGTTGTCCGCTGTCTGCTGTCAGCTGTCTGTACTTCAAGATAAACATCTCCTTCTCCTTCATAAAAAGCAGTTCCAATAGAATCAGCCAGCCGGTGCTTATCATCCTCATCAAATTCTTTGACCACAATTCTGTCAACAAGAATGTAAGTGATTTTTTTATTTTTTAACTCTTTATCACTGAGTTCAATTAGTTCTTCTATTCTTTGAGGTTCTAAAATCCCTCCCTGCGAGGGGTTTGGTGAGGCTACTCTCGAAAACCCCTTCTGTATCAAAATATTTAATTCTTCTCTTATTTGCCTGTTTTTATGTTGTTTGAAAGTGGCCAGAATAAAAACTTTATCGCCTTCTTTTAAATTAATAATTGCATTGAGTACATCCGTTACATCATCTTTTTTTACCTCTTTTCCGGAAACAGGAGAAATAGTTTTACCAATCCTTGCAAATAACAATCGCAGGTAATCATAAATTTCGGTCATACTGCCAACGGTACTCCGGGGCGTTCTGGTAATAACTTTTTGTTCAATAGCAATGGCCGGACATAAGCCTTTTATATAGTCTACGTCCGGTTTGTTCATCCGGTTTAAAAACTGCCTTGCATAAGCACTCAGACTTTCAGCATAACGTCGTTGCCCTTCAGCATATAATGTATCAATTGTTAGCGACGACTTACCTGAACCAGACACCCCGGTAACCACTATCAGCTTATTACGGGGTATTTCGACAGTAACATTTTTCAGGTTATGAACTCTTGCACCTTTAATTAGTATGTTTTCTGCGGAAATTACGGTATCCTTTTTGGCGGGATTTTTCCCAATTATTGCTTTTCCCATTATTGTAATTACAAATATAAACCCTTGTCTGGTAATGGTTACAAGCCAATTTCTTAACAATTAAGTAACAGCCGTTAGGGCAATTTAGTTTTATAAATATTTGGCGATGTCAATAATTTTCCTATTTTTAAAGTCCAATATCTAAAAAATGAAAAATCAAAACTACATCCGCCTATAGCCTACACTTCTACTTCTTTTTACAAGCAACCAACATCCTTAAAATTCTGTCTGCGTACATACAGCTGACAGGCAAATTTAAACTGTAGAAGTTATGAAAGCGTATAGCAAACAAACCGACCATGAATTAATTCATCTGTTTACAGATGGTAATATTGATGCTCTTGAAGCATTAGTACTTCGCCACAAGGACAAACTTTACACCTCTATTTTGTTTCTGGTTAAAGACAAATACCTGGCCGAAGACATTTTTCAAGATTCTTTTATCCGTATCATCGATACGATGCGTGGTGGACGCTACACTGAAGAAGGTAAATTTCTTCCCTGGGCTATGCGTATTGCACACAATCTTTGTGTAGACCATTTTAGAAAAGTAAAACGTACACCCACCATCCGTACCGGAGATGATAAAGATATTTTTGAAGTACTGAATTTTTCCGAAGACAGTGCAGAAATAGTAATGATGAGAAGGCAAAGCCATGATAGGGTTCGGGATATGTTGCAAAGTTTACCAGAAGATCAACGGGAAGTTATCATACTTCGTCATTATGCAGATATGAGTTTTAAAGAAATAGCAGCAGCTACCAATTGCAGTATTAACACAGCACTGGGACGTATGCGCTACGGATTGATTAATTTGCGCAAACTAATGACACAAAAACAAATTGCTCTTTAATAAGGTTATTCGCCTCGTCCTCTTCCATTAAGTAAAGAAGAGGGAAAGGTCTTGTCATTCTGTATCTCCATTGGGAAAAGAAAATTCTTTCAGTAAAGAATTTCTGTTTACTTGCCATACCTGAAGGCTGGTACAGAATGACACCAAATTGAAAAATCCCCTGTTTCTCTTAAACGAAACAGGGGATTTTTTATTTCTTACTGCAAGAATTTCTATTTTTTCATTTTCTTAAAGGCATCGAGCCCACATTCCAGCCATTTGATAAATTCTTCGGGATCTGGTGTATAAAACTTTGTTTTGGTCAATGCTATTTCATCCGGACTGATAATAACATATTGCGGCTGTGATGTTGCCCCAAAATTTTCTATCTGGAAGGTTGACCACTTGTCTCCCACCGAAATAACAGACTTATCGGTTCCATTTGATAATCTTTCTACAGTTTGTTCAGCAAGTGGTAATTTCTTTTTTTCATCAACATATAAGGACACTACTATAAATTCATTTCGCATCAGGCTATCAACGGTAGCATCTGGCCAAACTTTTTCTTCCATACGGCGACAGTTTACACAAGCCCATCCAGTAAAGTCAATTAGAACCGGTTTGTTTTGAGTTCTTGCCAGCTTCAATGCACCTGCATAATCATTATGCATCGGTTCCAGGATACCTGACTTTCCTTTTTCAATTTTATAAATACTGTACGTCCTTGGTGGAGGAAAGCCACTGATTAGTTTAAGGTCGGCCCATTTTGTATTGGTAAGTCCGGGAATAAGATAAATTGTAATTGATGTGAAAAGGATTATAAAAGCGATTCGTATAAATGAAAACTTTTTAACGGGAGAACTATGTGAAAATCTTAGTTTACCTAATAAGTATAAAACAGTCAGTAATCCGATAAGCACCCATAAGCCAATAAATATTTCTCTCTTCAAAAATCCCCACTGCTTCACCAGGTCCGCATTAGAAAGGAACTTAACAGCCAGTGCCAGTTCCAAAAAGCCTAATACTACTTTTACATCCGTCATCCACCCACCAGATTTAGGCAGTGATTGTAACCAATGTGGAAACATGGCAAATAGGGCAAATGGTAAACCCAATGCAATACCAAATCCTGCAGCACCAACTGTAAGTGGCCAGGCACCCTGATCAGCTACTCCTACCAATAACGTCCCTAAAATGGGGCCTGTACAGGAAAATGAAACAATTGCCAGTGTAGCCGCCATAAAAAATATACCGCCTAAGTTTCCAAGTCCGGATTTTGAATCCATTTTATTGGCTAATCCTGAAGGGAGCCCAATTTCGAAAAGACCGAAGAAAGAAAGGGCAAAAAAGACAAATACAGAAAAGAATATAAGGTTCAACCAGACGTTGGTCGAAATATTAATGAATATCTCAGGACTGATAGCCTTTCCTGCCACATGAAATGGCAAAGTAATAAGTATGTAAATCATGAAAATAAACAAGCCATATAAAATAGCATTGGTAATTCCCTTTTTTCTATCAGTAGATTTTTTAGTAAAAAAAGTAACCGTTACCGGAATCATAGGAAAAACGCAGGGAGTAAGTAATGCAATCAACCCGCCCAGTAAGCCAAGGAAAAAAATAGTGACAAGGCTTTTGTTTTTTGTACCATCATCTCCGCATGGGCTAACCGGGTTATTAATATCAATGGAGGGAATTTTTATACTTGCTGCTTCAACACCACCTTCCAATGTCGTTACAAAAGAATATTCTGTGGATGGATAAAATTCATCATTCTTACCATAAGTATAAAATAGTTTTCCCTGCAGTTTGGCTGGGGCAGTTCCATTTATTTTTATAGTTGCTTTCCAATGGGTCTCCGTTTCATAAACTTTTACTTTTGTGTTTTCAAATACTATACTATTAACTTCATTTGGAGGAGTCTCGGGTATAAAATCACCTTCCTGTATAATGTTT
>JBKJXQ010000266.1:0-4300 GCA_046716235.1 Chitinophagaceae bacterium | reverse complement strand
GAAAAACTTAATCCTACCAGTTCTGCATCATTTGCATCAATGCCCGTTGTTTCTGTATCAAAACAGATTTCATCATGCTTTTTTAATTCTGTTACAAGCTCTTTAATAGCTGCATCACCTTCTACACTTTCATATTTGTGCGGTGTATTATTAATATTTTTATCAACCGTGAGTCCTTCACTGTCATCAGAAGAAATGACCGGATCAGATTTTTTTACCTCTGCCTCCACGATGTTTCCAAACAAATCTGTTTGTACACCTTGCGGTATTTCTTTTTCTACCACTCCCTTTGACGAACCGGCAACAGAAAAATCTTCGCCCAGTATTCTTCTGCCTAATGTTTTAAATTCTAATTCAGTAAATACTTCTTTTAGTTTTTCTTTATCCCATTCTTTCAATCTAAAATCTTCTTCATGAAATACTACCGGAACATTGGTAATTATAGTCGCTAATTTTTTAGAAAGAATCGCCATCTCTTTTCCTCTCTTCACTTTTTCTCCCATCGCACCTTTTATCTTATCAGCATTATTTAACGTATTCTCTAAGGATCCATATTCTGCTAAAAATTTAGCGGCTGTTTTTTCTCCTACTCCCGCTATGCCCGGAATATTATCCACCGCATCACCCATCATACCCAGCATATCTATTACCTGGCTCACTTCTTTTATATTCCATTTGGCACAAATTTCTTGAGGTCCCATTATTTCCACATCACCGCCCTGGTAAGCCGGTTTGTAAATTTTTATTTTTTCAGAAACCAACTGCCCGTAATCTTTATCCGGTGTTACCATGTACACTTCATAGCCGGCTTTCTCTCCCAGTTTACTTAAAGTACCAATTACATCATCCGCTTCATAACCATCTATCGCAATAACAGGAATATTAAATGCTTCAATAATTTTTTTAATATCGGGTACAGCAGTTCTGATGTCTTCAGGTGTTTCCTGACGGTTGGCTTTATAATCGGCAAAGTCAGTATGCCTTTCCGTAGGAGCAGACGTATCAAAACAAACAGCCATGTGGGATGGCTTTTGTTTAGTAATCAATTCCACCAATGTATTGGTGAATCCAAACTGTGCATTTGTATTTTTTCCTTTGGATGTTACCCTGGGACTTCGAATGAGAGCATAATAAGCCCTGAAAACAAGTGCATACGCATCGAGAAGGAAGACTTTCTTTTCCATGCCTCTAAGGTAAAGATTTCAGTGGCAGGCAGGGATAAAAACACAATACCCCCTCTCACCTAAGGCAAGACGGGGTATTGATATGTTAACGCTGCTATACTTTTAATTAATAGAAAGTTTTAATGCCTCTGTATTACCAGGCTGGTTTTTATCTTTAGGTGTTTGTGTAGTCGCCGTAGTTTCATTCTTTTTTTCCATTAACTGTTCGGGATTATCCACCAATACAGTACAACTAAAAGCAGCAGTATTTTGCTGACTGGCAGTTTGGTTGTTAACGGGAAGACCTGATTTGTCTTTGTGAATGAAATTCAGATACAAAGCGAAAAACAAAAGATTAAAGGCAAAGAAATTTGCGATTTTACGAACTCTTCTTTTCATAATACTGGATTTATTGGATTTACAAATATTGGATTTATCTAAATGCTTCAGCTAAGATATAATGCAGTTATTTTAAGTGCAAACACAGAGGCATAGTTTTTTATGAAATCAGGCACTAATACTCTTGGGATCTTCGTAAAACTACGAGAAGCATTATTTTTTCATACTCTCTAATTGCTTCTGCATTGTAAACATTTCATCTCGCAACCTTGCTGCTTCCATAAAGTCTAAGTCTCTCGCTGCTTTCTCCATTTCTTTCTTAATTTTTGAAAGGGCCTTCTCCATTTTCGGAATAGTATTGTATTCGGCTTGTTCTTCTGCCGCTACTGTTATCAGATCTTCGTCCGGGGCAATGGCATAAGGATTAGCTGGGTCGTATCCTTTAATATCCAATACAGATGTTTGGGCAAATACTTCCTGGGTTGATTTGATAACAGTTCTTGGGGTAATACCATATTCTATATTAAAGGCAACTTGTTTTTCCCTGCGGCGGTTGGTTTCATTAATCGTCTTTTGCATACTGTCTGTCATCTTATCTGCATAAAAAATTACCAGGCCATTTACATTTCTTGCGGCTCTTCCGGCAGTTTGGGTTAATGATTTCTCGTTTCTCAAAAATCCTTCTTTATCTGCATCAAGAATAGCTACCAGGGAAACTTCCGGCAGGTCTAATCCTTCCCGCAATAAATTTACACCTACCAACACATCAATTTTTCCCAATCGTAATTCCCGGAGTATTTCTATTCTGTCCAGTGTGTCTACTTCGCTGTGAATATATTTTGATTTGACGTTGATGCGGTGCAGGTATTTATCCATTTCTTCCGCCATCCGTTTGGTTAGTGTTGTTACCCGCACACGGTCACCCATTTTAATTCTCTTATCAATTTCATCTAATAAATCATCTATCTGGTTAACAGAAGGACGAATTTCAATAGGCGGCTCCAGCAAACCTGTTGGCCTTACTACTTGTTCCACTACAATACCTTCCGATTTTTCCAGTTCATAATTATCCGGTGTAGCAGATACAAAAATAGTTTGGCTTACCAATGAATCAAATTCATGAAAATTCAATGGACGGTTATCCAATGCAGAAGGCAACCGGAATCCATAATCTACTAAAACTAATTTCCTGCTTCTGTCACCACCATACATACCACTAACCTGTGGAATGGTTTGATGGCTCTCATCAATCACCATTAAATAATCTTTGGGAAAATAATCCAATAAACAGAACGGCCTGGTACCAGGTCTTCTTCTGTCAAAAAATCTTGAATAGTTTTCTATGCCACTGCAATAACCAAGTTCCCGTATCATTTCCAGATCATAATTCACTCTTTCACCTAAACGTTGTGCTTCTATATATTTTCCTTCTTTTTTAAAATACTCAACTTGTGCTGCGACTTCATCCTGTATTTCATAGAGAACCTGTTGAAGAATATCTTTTGGTGCTACATATAAGTTAGCCGGGAAGATGGCCGCATTTTCCATCAGCCCGATTCGTTTACTGGTAACAACGTCAATACTTTCTATCTCTTCTATTTCATCACCAAAGAAAGTGATGCGATACCCATAATCCACATAGGGAAGATTGATATCAACAGTGTCACCCTTTACCCGGAAAGTCCCCCGATTAAATTCTAATGTAGTTCTGTTGTAGGTTGAATTAACCAATGAATGAAGAAAAGCTTGCCTTGAAATAGTCTGTCCCTTATTAATACGAATGATGCCATTTTCATAATCGGTGGGATTTCCCATACCATAAATACAACTTACTGATGCTACCACAATAATATCTCTGCGACCACTTAGCAAACTTGAGGTTGCTCTTAATCTTAGTTTATCTAATTCATCATTAATGCTAAGATCTTTTTCTATATACACACCACTCACCGGCATATAAGCTTCCGGCTGATAATAATCATAATAAGAAACAAAATACTCTACAGCATTTTCCGGGAAGAACTGGCGAAACTCACCGTATAACTGTGCTACCAGTGTTTTATTATGTGTTAATACAAGAGTAGGACGTTGTGTATTTTGAATAACGTTTGCAATAGTATATGTTTTACCACTTCCTGTAACACCCAGCAAGGTTTGATATTTTTCACCATTTAAAACCCCTTCCGTTAATTGTTGGATGGCCGCAGGTTGATCACCAGCCGGAGGAAATGGAATATGTAAGTTGAATGCCATAAGAGGATATGCAATTTACTGATTGCCCGGCAGAAAACTAGCCCTGGAAAATCATCATTCATTAAATAATTTTAATTTAAAAATAAAAAATATCGCAGATAGCCGTAATGAATATTGAAAAAGGAGAAGAGAGAGTCATTGCTATTAGAAGTAGTTATATCCCCGGTACCGGCCGGTATAAATTTTTAGCTAAAAAGAAAAAGAGCGGCCAGTATGAATGGGCTCATTTTACAGAACGAGAAACTGGTTTTAAAGACAATGTATATAGAGGTGATGTAAAAACAGAGAAAGAGCTAAATCTTGTATTAAAAATAATGAATAAGAATCTGAAGAAAATATTTGGCGACAATGCAGAGATGAAAACTGGTATACCTGAATTTCGTTCGCTGATGGGAACAAAATTTGATGACACTGTAAATTAATAGTTCCTCATTTAAATTTCTTTAAAAAAGATTTCAGTAAAAAATAATTAGAGAAGGGTTTGATGCAGCAGGGAAACTGCTATAGCCGGAGAAAATATTCGAAAATTAATACGGTGTAAAATG
>JBKJXQ010000265.1:0-3823 GCA_046716235.1 Chitinophagaceae bacterium | reverse complement strand
ATGTTATTGGGAGCGGCGTTGCAGATAACCAATATGTTTGGCAACCCCTTTCTCGGCGACTTTGGAAAAATACCGGAGTATGCAAATAGCTTTGCGGTAAAACACAGCAATATTCTTATATCACTCTCCCAGATTTCTGAAACACTATTTATACTGGCCATACCATTTTTCCTGAAACGCTTTGGTATAAAACAGGTGATGCTTATCAGCATGTTTGCCTGGGTATTACGATTTGCTTTATTCGGTGTTGGAAATCCGGGTTCAGGATTATCATTGCTAATTCTATCTATGATTGTCTATGGAATGGCCTTTGACTTCTTTAATATTTCAGGCTCCTTGTTTGTTGACCGGGAAGCTAAACCTGGCATCAGAGCCAGTGCACAGGGATTATTTATGTTAATGACAAACGGATTGGGAGCCATTCTGGGCGGAATTTTTGCGGGTAAAATTGTTGACTATTTCACCGATGTGGCCGGTAATAAAAACTGGCAAAATATCTGGTTTACGTTTGCCGGATATGCATTGGCAATTGCTGTATTTTTTCTAGCGATATTTAAATACAAGCATAAGCCCAAGGAAATCGAGGGCATTAAGCATTAATAAAAAATTATTTGATAAAAAGAGCTTTCATCTGAAAGCAGGAAGCTTTATGTACTCCCGTCAGGAAACATCAGCAATACGAAAAAAATTTTGGACAAGTTTTGGCCAGTATATGAAGCCGATCAATTCTGCCAGTGGCGAAAAGGTAAACTGGCTGAATTATAAAACAGGTATTACTCATCTCTACTTTAGAATGGACCTTGATAATTCAGTGGCTTCTGTTGCCATTGAATTGCGGCATCCCGACAGTGATGAACAACAACAATGTTTTGAACAATTACAACAATTTAAAAAAATGTTGGAGCAAACCGTGGGAGAAGAGTGGAAATGGCAATTGCATTATTCTGATGTAGACGGTAATACTTTTAGTCGTATTGTTATAACCCTTGATGATGTAAATATTTTTAACACAGATGACTGGCCATCCATTATTTCTTTTTTTAAACCCCGTATAATCGCATTGGATAAATTCTGGAATGTTGTGAAAGAAGTCTTTAAATAAGTAGTAATTGCCTTAACTTATCTCCTGCTATAAGGGGTGATGAAGTCTTTATAATAAATTATTTTTAATATACTTTTCAAGTAACAGAACTTCTGTTTTTATAGGAAAATTTATTTGTAACTTGTTTACTTTACTGAATCTCTTTTTAAATTTCAAATAAAACAGCTATGTCAAATCGCCGCCATTTTCTTCAAAATACTGCAACCCTGCTGGGTGGTGGTATGCTTCTTTCTTCTTTAGATAATAATGCCTTTGCTATTTTTAAAAATCGGATTTCTCCCAGTGATCAATTAAATATCGGAGCTATTGGAATTAAAGGAATGGGCTGGGCTAATGTGACTGCGGCTTTAAAAGTGCCGGGGGTAAACCTGGTAGCTATTTGTGATGTAGATCAATCAGTAATAGATAAACGTCTTTCAGAGCTGGCTAAATTAAACGTGGATGCTGCGAAAGTAAAAGTTTATCATAATTACAAAGCATTGCTTGAGCAAAAAGATATTGATGCAGTGATAATTGGTACGCCGGATCATTGGCATGCATTAATTATGGTAGATGCCTGTGCGGCAGGTAAAGATGTGTATGTGGAGAAACCAGTAGGTAACTCTATTGAGGAATGCAATATTATGATGAAGGCGCAGCAAAAATATAACAGGGTTGTGCAGGCAGGCCAATGGCAGCGCAGCCAGCAGCATTTTAGGGATGCCGTTAATTTTGTGCAAAGTGGCCAGTTGGGTAATATCCGTACCGTTAAGGTTTGGTGTTACCAGGGTTGGATGAAGCCCGGACCTGTAGTACCGGATACAGCACCTCCTGCAGGTGTTGATTATGCGCAATGGTTAGGGCCTGCACCTAAAAGAGCTTTTAATACCAGCCGCTTCCATTTTAATTTTCGGTGGTTTTGGGATTATGCAGGTGGATTGATGACTGATTGGGGTGTTCACTTATTAGATTATGGCCTGCTGGGTATGAAAGCAGGTACACCTAAATCTATAGCGGCACTTGGTGGACGATTAGCTTACCCCGAATTATTAGAGGAAACACCAGATACACTTACCACTTTATATGAATTTGATTCCTTTAACCTGGTATGGGATTCTGCAATGGGCATCGATAATGGTTCTTATGGCCGTGATCATGGTATTGCTTATATCGGTAACAATGGTACCCTGATTCTTAATCGTGGTGGCTGGGAAATAATAGAAGAAAAACAAAGTAAAAATAAAATAAGCAAACTTTTTACAGCTTCGTCTGATAATGGGTTGGATGAGCATTGGAAGAATTTTATATCTGTAGTAAAATCAAGAAAAACTGCCGATCTCCACTGTTCCATACAGGATGGGGCACATGTGGCCACCATTGCCCAGATGGGTAATATAGCTTATCGTACCGGACAAAAGTTATTTTGGAATGATAAGAAAAATCGGTTTACAGATGAAAATGTCAATAAGAAATATTTAATGAAAGAATATCATAATGGTTACAAATTGCCGCTGCTGTAAGTGCTATTAAATAAATGAATATTTTCTATCAGCATAGTATGGACATTGTTCATTGCTGAATATCCGGTGAGCAAGAAAAATTATTTAAAAAACAGTTCGAAAAATTTATCACAGTAAGACCAGATTAAAGTTCCAATAATTGAAATGACTAAAGCCCAACCATCCACTTTTAACTGTGGTATTAAAGAAGCAAGGGCTTCTATCCGGGCAGTATCTGTAGAAAATTTTTGATAATGCTTTTTCAGACTTCGGGAAGCGAGTACAATACCAATGATGATTGTTATAGCACCTGACCGGAAAAATCAATCAGAATGTTTATTGTTCAGATCATCGGCTTTTAATGTTTTCCATTTAACTATTACTTTGAGAATTTGTTTCTCTGGTAACTTTGTCATAGGATTTTTTGTTTATATACAAGGTACAGTATTCTTAAATGGCTTATTGAGGTGCTGGATTATATAAGTTTGTTAATCCCAAACATATTGTTCATCATATTCGACCTGGTATTTTTTTAGAAAGGCTCTGTATTCATCCTGAAAAGTTGTTTTGCTATGATGTTGTTTTTGAGTAGTAATATAATTTATGACTACATCCACTTCTTTCGGGTTAACAGAGAAAGCTCCATACCCCTCCTGCCAGTAAAAATTTTTCAGGCTTTCATCTTTTGTCTTTATCCATTTTGAGGAATGAGATTTTACTTCTTCCAGCAACTTCATTAATGTTATTTTTTTTGATAACATACAAAGGATATGTACATGATCATAATAGCTACCGATTTTTATAGGTTGACATTCTAAAGCTTTGCAAATGCCGCCGAGATAGCTGTACAGTTCATCTTCGATGAATTCTTTGATAAGAGGCTGACGGTGTTTTGTGCTGAAGACTATGTGGATATAGTTTTTTACTAAGGATTGTCCCATGCAGATGAGTTTTAAGATGAGCTGCGGCCGACGTTAGTTTTTACGATGGGCTAGACCCATCGTTAGTGTTCCGCCCTTTCAGGGCTGTGATGAAGGTACTTTATTCTTTGCATGTATGCGATGGGCTGTACCCATCGTTATGATATGTCGCCCCTTCGGGGCTGGATGAAGATACTTTATTCTGATGGTTCTACTGATGGGTTACATTCGTTATAATAATCTTACGATGGACTTCACCCATCGGTATCACATATCGACCCTCTGGGGCTGGGTATTCGTATCTGCAAAAACCCTGAAAGGGC
>JBKJXQ010000264.1:0-8787 GCA_046716235.1 Chitinophagaceae bacterium | reverse complement strand
TAAGAATGGGATTAATAACAACTTTTCCGCCTGCGGCAATTACTTCTTTTGCCCCGGCAATTTTTTCTATAGTATAATCACCGCCTTTTACCAGCACATCAGGCATAATTTTTTTTATCAAATCAAGAGGTGTATCTTCTTCAAAAATTACAACAGCATCTACCATCACCATCGAGGCAAGTATTAAAGATCTTGATTCTTGGTTATTGATGGGCCGGGTTTCTCCTTTCAAACGCTTTACTGATACATCAGCATTCAGACCTACTATAAGATAGTCTGCTTCTTGGGCGGCCTGGGAAAGAGAAAAAATATGTCCCTGGTGAAGAATATCAAATACTCCGTTGGTAAAAGCAATTTTTTTATTAAGCACTCTCCATTGTGCTGCTTTTTGTACCATTTGTGGAATGGTAAATATTTTTTGTGGTATAAGGTCAGCTCTGTTCACTTAAAATCCTTTTCTTATTATAATAAGGTAATGCTGCAAAGCTAAGTAAACCACCAACGAGAATTACTGCAGTTTGCGCCATCCATAAAATCCAGCCAAAAGCCAAAGCAATTGCTTCCTCAAGACCATAAAGTTGCATCGTTTGCTGGAGCAGGTAAGCATAAGCTCCAATACCTCCGGGAGAGGCAATCATTCCAATACTCCCGGCCGAAAGTACGGTAAATGCTTCTTTAATTCCATACACTTCTGTTTGTTGTAAAGCCATAAAGCCTAGGTAGCCACCCGAGAGATATAGGGTCCAGAGAGATAACGTTAAAAATAAAAATTGCTTTCTTTTTTTAAGATTGCGTACGGCAGTTATACCAAGAACAATTCGTTGTACCGTTTTTTTTATCAGTAAAACAAAGTCATTTATAGTTTTCTTTTTTATGTACATCCATATTCCAATGGCAACAATAATAATTGCAATAATAAAAAGTACTATTACCCAACTGGCTATTTTATTTTCTTCCTGAGTTTGGGGGGAACTGAAAAAAGTATCGAGTAACTGAACATATAAATCTGGCTGTATGGCCAATGTAATACCAAATATTATTAATAAAGTAATAGCATCAATTATTCGTTCAAGTATAATAGTACCTATAAGTTTATCCGCAGGTATTTTTTCATACCGTGCTAATATGGTACACTTAAGCACTTCTCCCAGCCTGGGTACTGCCTGGTTGGTGAGGTAACCGATCATAACAGCAAAAAAAGTATTGATTTTTGAAGGTTTGTATCCTAATGGCTCCATAAGCAGTCTCCATCGTAAAGCACGGATAAAATGACTAAGAATAAGAATGCAGGCAACAGGAATAATAAGCCAGTGTTTTGCATTCCGGATAGCAATCTTTATCTGCGCTATTTTTTCGCTATTGAGATTTTTAAGTGAAAGCCATGCAAAAAAAACACCCAGTCCGAGGAAGAAAATATATTGTAATATAGTGCGGAGGTATTTATTCATCGGTATCGAAAATAGGGTAATAGGTCAAAAATGTCAAATTCATAAAGTCATCGGCATGTAGTGATAATCATTCATATAAATTGATAGTTGAGTTATCCTTCAATTTCAAGGGTAGTAAGTAACATATTATCAATTAACCTTACTTCATTCATAAAAGCTGCCACCAATGCAATAGCTTTTTTATTTGTTTCTATATCATTTATCATTGAAAGGTCTGTTGCATCAACAATCTCTATATAATCAGGTTTTAATCCTGCTTCTTCCAGCAGAAGCTGTGCTTTTTGTTTCAGCATTGCAGGGCTTTCTTTTTTGAAATGCGTTTTTATATAGCATAGGCTTTGGTAAATAGCGGAAGCTTTTTCCTTTTCTTCAATTGAAAGGCGTATATTCCGGCTGCTCATAGCAAGGCCATTTGGTTCACGAAGGGTGGGGGAAATAACTACTTCGATTTTTTTCTTCATACCCATCAACCCAATTAATTTTGTAATAATCTTACATTGCTGATAATCCTTTTGTCCCAGGTATAATCGATCGGGTCGAACAATTTTAAGTAATCTTTCCACCACCATACATACACCCTGAAAATGTCCTGGTCTTGATTCTCCTTCCAATACAGTTTCGATGAAACCCAGTTCGAAATATTTCTTAGCTGCAATTCCATCCGGGTATATTTCTTTTATGGGTGGGATGAACAGCACATCACACCCTGCTTCTTCTAATAGAAAAATATCTCTTTCTATAGTTACTGGGTATTTCTCAAAATCTTTCGGGTCGTTAAACTGTACAGGGTTTACAAATATGCTGCTGACAGTGAGTACATTCTCTTTTTTAGCTGCATTAATAAGTGAAATATGGCCAGCATGTAAAGCACCCATGGTAGGAACAAAACCTATATTTCCCACAGCTAAATGCTGCTTATCAATCCAATTTTGTAAATCTTCGGTTTTTTTAAATAGAATCATACTTTTAAGTGCTTAATACTGCGTTTGAGCTAATATCCTTATTTAGACATAAAATAATTACCTTTGCCACCTTTTACAAAAGAGACGTAATTTAAACTTGTCGTCAATGTCTGCAAAGAAAAGAATTTTATTTATCGCCAACGAGATGTCGCCCTACCTGGAGTTGACAGAATTTTCTGAAATTGTGAATAAGCTGGCTATCAAGTCAAATGATAACAACCTGGAGGTTCGTTGCATCATGCCTCGCTTTGGAATTATTAATGAACGCCGTCACCGGCTTCATGAAGTGGTACGGCTGTCAGGTATTAATGTATCAGTAGATAATGAGGATATGCCCCTGCAGATAAAAGTAGCCTCATTGCCAAGTGCCAGGTTGCAGGTGTATTTTTTAGATAATGAAGATCTTTTTAAACGCAAGTTTGTATTCAATGATGAAAGTGAAAAATGGTATGATGATAACGGTCTTCGTACAGTTTTCTTTTGTAAAGGCGCCCTGGAAACCGTAAAAAAATTCGGTTGGCCTCCGGATATTATTCATTGCAGCGGATGGATGACGGGTCTTATTCCCGCTTTTCTGAAAACAGTGTATAAAAAAGAACCTGTTTTTGCACACAGTAAAATTGTTTACACTATTGGTCAGAATACATTCAAGGAAAAGCTTGGCAGCGACTTTGTAAAAAAAGCTTTAATACATTCTTCTATAAAAGAAAAAGATCTTGAAGTATTTAAAGATGCCAATAATACAGCAATGTTCCGGGGTGGTGCCACTTTTGCTGATGCCATTACTTTTGGTGCAGAAAAAATAGAAAAGAAACTGGTAGATGAATTTTCGAAAGTGCGGGGCAAGAAAACTTTACCATTTAATCCTGAAGGAGATTTAACAGACTATTTACAACTCTATAGCGACCTTGCAGGCAAATAATTGCACCCTTAAATTGACTAACCCGAGTATAAATTTATTTTGTGAATAAAAGATTTTTTGTATTATTTATAGCATTCTTTGCAATTGGTTCAATAATTTTTTTGGGTTGTAAAAAGCTAAATGAATCTACTGATGTAGGCAGCGGGTTGATTCCAGCCGTTGATAATATCACCACCTTTGATACGAGCATAAATGTTTTATCTTATAATGATACGCTTAGTATTGTTAATGATTCTGTACGGGTGGTTAGTACAGACGAATTTTTTCTGGGTAAAATAAGTAATGATCCTTTTTTCGGAAAAACAGATGCAAGACTTTTTCTGGAATTAAAGCCACCAAATTATCCTTTTACTTTCCTGAACAAATCTGATAGCCTTTTTATAGATTCTGTGGTTTTAGTGCTTGATTATGCTGAAACTTATGGTGACAGTATAATTCCACAAACTATAAATGTGTATGAAATAGATCAATCCAGTAATTTCAAACCTGATTCATCCTATCTCCTTCGTCGGAATAATTTTACTTATTCTAACCTGTTGGGCTCAAGAACAGTGATACCTCAAACATTGAAAGATTCGGTAAAAGTTTATGGCGATACTTCCAGTCATCAGCTCCGCATCAAGTTGAATAACACTTTTGGAAAACGGCTGCTTGATTATGATTCTACCAACAATCTTATAACCGGCGGTTATGCAAATGATTCAGTTTTTAGAAGCAAATTCAAGGGTTTTGCATTGCAATCAATGAGTAGTGGTAATGCTTTAATGGGGTTTGATCTTGCAGGCGGTTTTACCAAACTGGCTATTTATTACAAGTACGACAAAAGGAAAACCAGTGCTGTACCTAATATTAAAGACACTGTTGCTTATTTTACTTTTAAATCAGGAGGTTTTAGTAATAGCTCAGCGGCGGCTAATTATATAATCCGGGATTATTCAGGCACACCTTTGCTTGCTTCTTTAAATAATGGAACTGTACCGGACCCTATTCTTTATCTGCAAAATACTCCAGGCACTTATGCTTCTTTAAAAATACCTGATCTCGCTACGATTAATAACAGAGTAATTCACCGTGCAGAATTAGTGATGGAGCAGTTATATGATATAAGCGACAGTCTTTTCCGGGCCCCTGATTTCCTGTATCTTGATGCTGTAGATCCAACAATTACAGCTCAGCCTAAATTATTCCGTACCATTCCGTACGATCTTCATTATAGTAATAACTCTTCTTTAGACTATGGGGCTTTTGGAGTTTCTCCAATAATAGCAACTGATGCCCTGGGAAATAGAATAAGAACATGGAAGTTTAATCTGACAAGGTATGTGCAGCATGTATTAACACAGACTCAATCACTTTATGAATTTCGTTTGTTCCCCGCTTTCAGATTTGTTGAACAATTTGGCATTCCCCCGGGGATAGATCAACCTACTGCGATCCTTTTAAATGGAGTTCCGGTAAAAGGAAGAATACGAATAGGCGGTGGAAATCATCCGGTACAAAAAATGAAACTCAGATTAATTTATTCCAAACTTTAGTCTTTTTATATAGTTATCAAGATATGTTTAAAAGTCCTGCCGCCTTATGCAGCAGGACTTTGTTCTTTACTGTTTACAACCTTATCTTTGCGCCTAAATTTTAAAAAACATGCCTTATTTATTTACTTCTGAATCTGTAAGCGAAGGACACCCTGATAAAGTTGCTGACCAGATATCTGATGCATTAATTGATAATTTTCTTGCTTTTGATGCCCAGTCTAAAGTGGCATGCGAAACATTAGTAACAACCGGACAAGTGATATTGGCTGGTGAAGTAAAATCAAAGGCTTACCTCGATGTTCAGGAAATTGCCCGTGGTGTAATCCGTAAAATCGGCTACACAAAGAGTGAATATATGTTTGAAGCAAATTCTTGTGGTATTCTTTCCGCTATTCATGAGCAATCAGCAGATATTAACCAAGGTGTAGATCGGAAAAAGAAAGAAGAACAAGGTGCCGGAGACCAGGGGATGATGTTTGGTTATGCAAGCAATGAAACGGATGATTACATGCCATTGGCATTAGACCTTGCCCATAAATTATTAATTGAACTCGCTGCTTTAAGAAGAGAAAACAAGCAGATTAAATACCTGCGTCCCGATGCTAAAAGCCAGGTAACCCTTGAATACAATGATAATAACCAGCCTGTTCGTATTGATGCCATCGTTGTATCTACACAACACGATGATTTTGATACAGAGCCAAAAATGCTGACTAAAATCAAAGATGATATTATAAAGATTCTGATACCAAGAGTAAAAGCAAAGTATAAAAAATATGCAAAGCTTTTCAATGAGGATATAAAATATCACATCAATCCAACAGGTAAGTTTGTAATTGGTGGGCCACATGGCGATACAGGCTTGACCGGCCGCAAAATTATTGTTGATACCTATGGTGGTAAAGGCGCCCATGGTGGTGGTGCCTTTAGTGGTAAAGATCCTTCTAAAGTTGACCGCTCAGCTGCTTATGCTACCCGTCACATCGCCAAAAACCTGGTAGCCGCCGGAGTTTGCAGCGAAATATTAGTGCAGGTTTCCTATGCTATTGGTGTGGCGCAACCAACCAGTATCAATGTAAATACTTATGGAACTGCCAATGTAAAATTGACTGATGGAGAAATAAGTAAAATAGTGGAAATGGTTTTTGATATGCGTCCTTATTTTATTGAACAGCGATTAAAATTGCGCAATCCAATTTATAGTGAAACAGCCGCTTACGGACACATGGGCCGCAAACCGGAAAAAGTAGAGAAAAAATTCACATCCCCAGATGGTAAGGTAATTACCAAAAAAGTAGAATTGTTTACCTGGGAAAAATTAGACTATGTTTCAAAAGTGAAGAAAGCTTTTGGAATAAAATAAACCTATTTACATTCCTCTCCCGGGAGGACTTTTATAAAACCTGAAAGTTCAAAACGACTTTCAGGTTTTTTTGTTTACCTACATTTGTATAGTGAAAAATTACCGACAACAATACAGACCCAAAAAAAACACCCTTGTAATTGGCCGCAAGCCTGTTATTGAGGCTCTGCAAACAGGGCAACAATTAGATAAAATTTATTTAGATGCAAGAGCACAAGGCCAGGACATAAATGAAATAAAGGCATTGGCATTGCAGCATACCGTACCGGTAAATTATGTTCCTGTTGTTAAGCTAAACAGTTTTAATATTTCTGGCCATGAAGGTTGTGTGGCACAGATAGCTAAAGTACAATACCAGGATCTGCAGGAAATAATATCCTTTGTGGTAGAACAAGGCGAAACACCACTTTTTTTAATACTGGATGGAATTACGGACATACGAAATATTGGAGGTATAGCCCGAACAGCCTATTGCTGCGGAGTACATGCTATTATTATTCCGGAAAAAGGAGTGGGGGCGTTAAATGAAGATGCGATACTTACTTCGGCTGGTGCATTAGAACAAATTGCTGTTTGCCGGGTCAATAGTTTAATGAAGACAGTTGATGAATTACATCTGAATGGTATAAAAGTATTTGCCAGTGAAATGACGGCTAATAAAAATATTGCTGATGTTGATTTTAAGGAGCCCTGTGCTATTGTAATGGGAAGTGAAGACAAGGGTATTTATCCGGCATTGATGAAAATATGCGATGAGCGGATAAAGATCCCGATGGTGAGTGATTTTGAATCCCTCAACGTTTCTGTTGCCACCGGGATTATTTTGTATGAAGCTATGAAACAGCGATTGTAAACAATATTATCGTAACTATTTATACAAACCCACCTCAAGCCTGTTTAGGTTTTTAATTATATCTTTTTTTACTTCTTCTTTGCTGGTATAAGAAATTGTTCTGACTATTGCATTGCCATACATATCCATAGTGAGAGGGTTAACTGGTGAAAAGGAATTTGAAACAGCATTGTACTCATTCCATTTTCCCATATTTTCCCAGGCTGGCTGGTAACAATAATCCCTGAACAGTTTACGTCCCGGAAAACCCGCTACTGCCCCTCTTTTCAGAAACAATCCCGGCTTTGTCATCACCCAACTTTCTGACGCATAAACAGTGGCTTGCTGAAATATTTCCCCCAAATAGATCATTAAAGAATCGCCATTCATTTTGGTAGTGTCTTTGTAATCAATAGATGCCCGTTGATAGGTAGCTCCTCCATAGCAGGAGCCGATAATCACTTTAGTGTTTACATCGCTATAAGCCGCCAGTAATGCTATGGGGCTTATGTATGAAGAATCTTTTAATGTTTTGTAGCTATACTCATCATGCCCGATAAAGAAAAGTGAGTAACCCTTTTTATACATACCATGTGAATCAAACCAAATTGTTCCGATACTTCCTTTGTACTTGTTGAGTCTATATTGAACTTTTGCACTCATTTGCCGTGCATCTCCGGCCACAATGGAAATAAATTTTTCTTTCCTGAATAAGCTTTTAAGCTTGGTTCTGAATACATTGAACCGTGTGGCAAGATCCAGCTTCCCTTTTTTTCGTTTCGCTATGACGAAAAAATTAAGTTTCTTTTTATTCTCAACGGATGAATGTATATTCTCTATTTCATTACTAACTGAATTATTCTGTTGCGGGAAAACCCTGCTGTTTAATAATAATAAGGCGAAAATTACTGTGATAAAATGCTTAGGTTTCATTACTGTCGGTTTTGATTCAAAACAAACTTATCACAGAGTAAAAGCAATTTATAACGGGAATAAACGCTACCTACTTTTTGATTGGCAGATTTTCAGTTTTAAATGCCCCGTATCAAGGTTATAGAAGAATCTTTCATTCAATTAGCCACGGGATTAGAATTATTTGTAAAAAGTCATAAAATGAGTTTGTATTTTATGGATTTTCCGTAATTTTCTTTTGATATGGAATCCAACGAACTACAACAAAATATTTTTAATCAACTGAAGGCAACACTGCCACCACATCTTTCATTAGCAGATGAGCTTTGTGATTTGCTTGCAATAAGTGCTGACAGTGCTTATCGCCGGATAAGGGGCGAGAAACCAATAACACTTATTGAATTAAAAAAGATATGTGAGCATTATCATCTTTCAATTGATGAAATGCTGCAGTTAAAAAATGAATCAGTACTCTTTGATGCACCTGGCATGAATGGAATCCCCGGAGAATTTTCTGATTATCTTAAGGCCATGCTGCAACAGTTTAAATATTTTAATTCATTTAAAAAAAATGAAATTCAATATCTCTGTAAAGACTCAACCATCTGGAACTTCTATCTTTTTCCTGAAATGGCTGCTTTTAAAACTTTTTTTTGGTCAAAAACTATTAATAATCATCCTGATCTGATTAATAAGAAATTTTCACTGCAAGAATATCTATACACTGAATGTTTTCAGATCGGTCAGCAGGTTATCCGGGAGTATAATCTAATCCCCAGCGTGGAATTATGGAATCTGGAAAGTATGCAGAGT
>JBKJXQ010000263.1:0-9629 GCA_046716235.1 Chitinophagaceae bacterium | reverse complement strand
TCAAACAACATGGCACTGGTCGTACTCTTTCCACTGGTACCGCCAACAGCAATTGTTTTTTTACTATCGGCAATCAATGATAATAATTCAGAACGCTTAATGATAGGAATGTTGAGCTTCTTAGCTTTTTGTACTTCTGCCACTGTATCCTCAATTGCGGCAGAAACAACTATTAAATCCGTTTCAGCAGTTATACCATCACCATTTTGCACAAAGCATTGTATGCCTTCCATCTCCAGCTTTTCTTTGATTTCATTGTATTCACCCGGGGCAAAAAATCGATCACTACCAGAAACGTTTTTTCCAATTCCCTGTAGATACTGGGCAATAGCACTCATCCCAACGCCGGCTACACCGATAAAGAATGGTGTTTTAAAATCATTGATAGAAGAAATCATATTGCAAATAAAAGGAATAATCACTAAGTTCTCTTTCCATTTCGTATCATTTCAGGATAACCCCATTTTTTTGCCAGGGCAGTTACTGCCATTGCAATTCTTTTTGTCCGGGTAGGGGCTGTTTTTGCATCATCAATCCATTTACTAAAATATCGCTGGTGTGAACCGGTAAGTGACTTAAAAAATAATACAGCAGCAGGTTCATCATTGAGGCACTCTATAAAATCTTCATTAAAAACAAAACCTTTCTCATCTTCTGAAAGCTGAACCACCAACATTGCACCCTGCCTTTTGCCAATACCTTTTCTTATAGTCGCATTTAATGGCATGATAAAAGAACCACCTCCCATCGGCAACAACGCCACTGCTTCAATTATAAAATTATCCAGCTTGCCTTTCACTCTGAAAGACTTTTTATTGCCCGGTTTTAATTGCTGTGCGGTATCAGCGGGTATTTCAATATAAGTCCAGCCGGTTTTTTCTCCTTGCTTTTCGAACTTGTGTATAGTGGCAGTAAATTTGACCATAGATGATACAGAATGCCTAAATTTCAACATTCGTATTCAAACTTACAAAACATCTTTAATCAGTTTTTATGAACAAGACAATACTTTTTGAAAAATTATCTGCCAAAGTAACCAAGGCAACGGGTAGCTCAACCGCTTTTATATTGGCTTTTCTTGTTATTATAGTTTGGGGAATTACAGGACCTGTTTTTAATTTTTCCAATACCTGGCAATTAGTTATCAATACCGGTACTACTATCATTACTTTTCTTATGGTATTTGTAATACAGCAATCACAAAATAAAGATACCATAGCTATACAGTTAAAATTAAATGAGTTGATTGCGGCAAGCGGTACTGCCAGCAACCGGCTTGTTGATGTGGAGGAACTTTCGGCAGAAGAATTACAAACACTTAAAACATTTTACAGGAGATTATCTGAGCTGGCAAAAAAAGAATCGGATATCCATGCCACTCATTCCATTGATGAGGCCCAGGATAATCATATGAATAAAATAACAAAGGAGGACTAATAAAATCAGTTAATTCCTGAAAACAGAATTTTTACGGCCCAAAATTAATCTCCTGTTGTAACATACATGAAAAAATAAAAGCAACCGTGTTGTGGCTGCTTTCACATTTATACTTTGTTTCGTTATTTAATCATCCTTTTTTACTTTCCTCTCCCCCGTTTTACCATCTATTTTAACTTTATCATTGCCATTTTTAATTTTGACATCACCATCTTTCTCTACTTCAACTTTATAATCATCCTGTTTGTATTTCACCTCCCCATTTTCAACTTTTAATTTTTCATCATATTCATATATATATTTATTATCGTCCGTTTTGATAATATGACTATTAATTACTTTACCATTCTTAGCATAAATTGTATCATTCTTTTTTGTATCAACATACATGTAAAGAGGTTCTTTTGTATCTGCATTAATCATATAGCCGGTTTTCTCATCTTTTATCACCATTACAGGTTTTCCGGTAGCTAAATCAATATACCTGTCCTTTTTCTCAGCACAGGAAGAAAAAAACACCATGGAAACGACGAGACCTGCTATAAGAATACCTTTTTTCATATTTTATATTTTTCTTAAGAAAGACAATTATCAGGCCATTGTGATATGTGTACAGTAATCAATATTTTCGTTCCTATTATTTTACAATGAGTAATTTTTTCCACATTATTTTTTTTATTTAACTGCTGGGTATATGCAGCCACTATATATATGACTAAAAAAAGGGAAGTTTTTTTATTTCTGATCAGCTTGTTGATTTTTTCCTTTTCTGTTCTGGCACAGAATGTAGCACTCACCATTAAACTTATTAATCAAAAGAAGGAGCCGCTTGCATTCGCATCCGTTGAGGTTATAAACCGGCTGGAAAGTACTATAATAACCCAAGCGGCAGACAGTAATGGTATAAGTTTATTTAACCTTGTAAAAGAGGGGCAGTATATTGTCAAAATAACTGCTGTCAATTATCAAACCATTCAAAAAGGTATTGCAGTTACAGGAAGTAAAACATTTTTTAGCTTCACCGCAGCGCCTTTAGGCAAAACGCTTGAAACAGCTATTATTGTTTCAAAAAAGCCATTGATGCGACAGGAGGATGATAAAACAATTGTAGATCCTGAAAACTTAGTAGCTTCTTCTACAAATGGATACGAGGTAATAGAAAAAACGCCGGGATTGTTTGTTGACCAGGATGGCAATATTTTTATCAGCAGCCTTACCCCTGCTACTGTCCAGATTAACAGCCGTAATATGAAAATGAGTGCAGGGGACATAGCTACTATGCTGAAAAGTCTGCCTGCCAATTCCATTTTAAAAATTGAAATTGTAAGAACACCATCTGCAAAATATGATGCATCAAGTGGTGGTGGTGTGGTAAATGTTGTTTTAAAGAAGGGTGTAAAAATTGGTATGACTGGCAGCGTAAATACAGGACTGCAGCAAGGTACTTACGGTAATCAATTTGTTGGTGTTAACCTGAATAATAACAATGGCAAAACCAGTTCTTATATCAATTTCAATTATAGCAGCCGTAACACCTATGAAAAAATAATTACTGACCGTCTATTTGCCCCTGATTCATTGCTTAGTCAAAATGCCTATACAAAATACCCCGCTACTAATTATTTTACAAGCTATGGAATAGTTTATCCATTAGGCAAAAAATGGGATATTGATTTTGCAGGTAGTTTAGTTTATAATGATTTTAATAATACTACTGAAAATATAAACATCATTCAGAAGATAAGTACTTCAGGCATTATCTCGAATAACATGAATAGTGTAAGCTTTGGCGGTAATTTTTTTAGAATAAGCAATGGACTGGAATTCAAATTAAAGATGGATTCTTTAGGTTCTGAATGGTCAAATGATTTTTATTATGCTAATGACCGTAGCAGGATAAATCAGGAATACAGTACAAAATTCAATACACCCATCAATGTAATTATTGCTGGTTTTGGCTCACCCGTTAATGACCGGCGTTATTTTGCGTACACATCTGATTTTAAAAAGAAATTTAAGAAAAAAATTACATTTGAAACAGGCTTCAAAGCATCCTTTCTTGGATTTAAAAGTGAAGCAATTTATTATAAACAGACCGGCAATACTACAATAAAAGATAATAGTCGCAGCAACACTTTTCATTATGATGAAAATATAAACGCCGGGTACATACAGGGTACAAAAACTTTTGCAAAAGATATTGTATTGAAATTGGGAACAAGGCTGGAAAACACCAATATGAAGGGAAGACAAATTATACCTGATGATACCACTTTCACTATTCACCGGACGGATATGTTTCCTTACATTTATCTCAGTAAAAATCTTTTGAAGATTGCGGGATATGATCTAAGAGCTTATCTCGTTTACCGCCGCACCATTACAAGGCCTGTATATGAGCAATTGAATCCTTTCCCGAAATATATTGATCAATATCTTTCAGAAACAGGCAACCCTTCTCTTCGTCCACAATTCAATCAGAACTATGAAGCCAATATAAGTGTAGATGAAAGGCCGATACTTGCCATAGGTATAAATGATACTAAAGATATTTTTACAAATGTTATTTATCAATCAGATACCAGCCAGAGCCAGGCTTACCGAACCTATGATAATCTTGGGAAAAACAAAGAATGGTATTTCCGTGGGTTGGGTGCCATACCTCCAGGTGGCAGATATTTCTTTGTACTCGGCGCACAATACAATCATAATTTTTACCAGGGCTTGTATGAAAATAAACCATTGTCGTTTAAAAAAGGGACCTGGACTTTTTTCACCTACCAGACTTTTAATATCGATAAACGTTCTGTTATTACGCTAAACGGGTTTATACGATTGAAAGGGCAACAACAATTTTATGAACTGACGACTTTCGGTGCCTTAAATACCAGCATTAATAGAAAATTTTTGAAGGATAAATTAATAATAACTCTCAGTCTTAATGATATGTTTGCCACCAATAAAAATAATTTCAGCATCACCCAGGGATCAGTAAATGCCAGTGGTTTCCGCCAGTCTGATACAAGACGGTTGGGTATCAATTTCCGTTACAATTTTGGTACTCGTAAAAAAGAGGAAAATAGCAGTATGTTTTCCGAAGAGCCTCCGGTAAGCAATTAAAAGCTCCTAAAATAAATAGCTTTATCTGGCTACTTAGCCCTATCTTCGCACTGATAATTTGAGCGATACAGCATTTTGTAAGTGAACGATTTTTTCTGCTACGGAGTTTTCTGCTAAAAGTTAGTCTTCTTTACCCTTGCGTTTTTCTCAAGCATTTTTAAAAGTTAATTATTTTACATGAACATTTATGTTTCAAATTTGAGCTTCGCTGTTGTAGACGAAGACCTGAAGAGTTATTTTGCTGAGTACGGAGAAGTTACATCGGCAAAAGTTATTATGGACAAATACACTAACCGTAGCAAAGGCTTTGGTTTTGTAGAAATGAGTGATGATGCTGTCGCACAGAAAGCAATTACTGAACTTGATGGTGCTACCGTTGATGGTCGTTCTATCAAAGTGAGTGTGGCTAAGCCTAAAGAAGAAAGACCAAGCAGACCTGCTTATTCTAATTCTAACAATCGCTGGTAAACCCCAGTATATCAATACAATGATATGATAACAGGGAGGGCCGTATTTCAGCTCTCCCTTTTTTTAGCACTTTAAAAAAAACACATGACAAACGAAGCAATTATCAAATACATTGAAACCAAGAATCACTCTGATAATGCCCTGAATATTCATTTTAAGACACGCAGCACCCTTACAGGCCTGTTTATCAAAGGAAATGATTATGACGAATTGAAATCAAAAAATTTTTGGCGTATTGTAACCAATTCTAATATCGAAGTGTGGAAGAAAACAAAGGATATGAACCTGGCCCGTATTTTTAACGGGATGGAGTTTACTAGGCTTTCTGAAGAATCATAATTCAGGTAAAAGAATTTTATTGCCTTTTACTTTGTAATTTTATAATCATTTAAAACTCCGGCTTATGTTCTTCCAGGCATGGAACAAATATTTACCTATCATTAAAATACTAATGAAAAGATCTCCCGCCGGAGATCAGACATTAGATATGAACAAAACTGATTTTGAAAGGGCAGCAGGCGGACGCAAAGCAAAATTTAGTTTTAATGTAATGTTGCATAAAGGCCGCATTCAAAATACTGTAGCTCCACCCCCTGTAGCAAAAGATCTGGCTACCATTTTGCAAGAAGATGAAATGACCCGGGTGCTTGTGCGGCAGTTTGATTACCAGTTCAGCATGAATGCATCTTTTCAACTGAGTATAAAAAATCTAACGCCGGCTGTTGAGCCTGCAACTGATTCAACAGAAGAAGAGAAATCTGAAAATTAAATCCGACAGTATAAAATAATATTAAAAAAATCCTCCCGTATCATGTGGGAGGATTTTTTTTATCACTTATCAGGCTTTTTGTTTTGCCTTTGTTTTAGTCTTGCTTTTCTTATAGGCTGCTTCAATTGCGGCACTTAAATTAGCAAAAGTGGCTTTGCCGGTAAATTGCACATCATTAATAAAAAATGTAGGCAATTCCTTCACCCCACGGTTAATCCCTTCTTTCAAATCATCCTGCACCTGCCAGCCGTAAACGCCATTTACCAAATCATCGAGGAATTTCTTATTATTAATCCCCGCTTCTTTAGAATGAAGTTTTAAACTGGTAGTACCAAGGTTGCGGCGGTTACTGAATAACACGTTATGCATTTCCCAAAACTTACCTTCCTGACCTGCTGCAACAGCCGATTCGCTGGCTTTCAGGCTGCGCTGATGTATTAAAGTCTGTGGAAAGTGACGAAACTGAAATCTCATTTTACCGTCAAATTCGTCCAATAATTGTTTTACTATTTCATTTGCTTTAGCACAATCCTCACTTTCATATTCTCCAAACTCTACCAATGTAACAGGTGCCTCTTTCTTTCCAACAAACATTTCTTTTGGTTCAATAATAATAATATCATCTTTTTTAAATGCCATTTTTATCTCCTTTTTTTAATTCATCCCCTTAACTGGTTCTGACTTTATATTAACTAATAACAAAATATTTCTCCTTTGGTTGATTAGTAGATCTTCAATTCAGATTTACTAATGCTGAACCCGCTGAAGGTAATATATTTTTCCACCTGTCCAAATCCACTTTGAACTAATTTCCTAACACGTAAACCCCAATATGAAAATCAAGCAGTTAAGTGTCAAATAATAGCCAATAAATGGAATAAATTGATGCCATATAACTAAGAAAAGCTACAAATACCAGTAACCAGCCATTCAGATTTGCTTTGGCCATCAACCAAAATGGTTGACAAAAGTAATTGAAGGTTAATATATTAAATACATTTTGCTATAGTTTGGCTATGCTTAAATAGGTCGTATGTTAGTTGTTTTGGCACAAAATCACACACTATTTTTACATCATCAAGTTAACATCATCGTTCTTGATAGCTCAATAACTACAGTACGGGGGTTTCCGGAAATTCTAACCTCTACCTGCCATTTCGCCTGCCTCCTTTGTTACCATTAAATTTTTACAGATAAGAGATTTATAAATCTAAAACATATTATTATGAAAAAGATCTTCAATAATAACCGCCTTATCGCTATTGCATTCTTTACCGTATTCTCAGCAACAGCAGTATCTGCATCAGTCAACGACAGCAGCAACCTTGTAATGCCTCTTGAATTAAAATTAATTGGCACCATTAACAACCAACCCCTGTTTCAACTGAGCTATGCCGGCACAACCGAACAGGATGACTTTACCATTATCATCAGGAATGAAAATGGTAATTCATTGTATCGGGAAAACATTAAAGGAGAAAGTTTTACAAAAAAATTCCTTTTGAACAGAGATGAAGTGGGTGATGGTACACTTCGGTTTGAAATTACCAGTAAAAAAAACAGTAAGACTGTAGTGTATGAGGTAAACCGTAATACCCGCCAGGTTGAAGAACTTGTGATAAGTAAAATTTAATAAACTAACCTTACCCTGTTATTTATATCATTTTAGTAATTAAATATATTTTAAAAAACTGTTTTTTTAAATACAATTTTGTAAATAATATATTATGTCTTTTGTTATACCCCTAATGATAGTACAGAATTAAAGATTGATGTTTAGTGCCTGATGAAAATACACTATCATTCTATTTTTCTCTATCTATTTATTAAGTAAAATTACGAAGCATCGTATATCTACCGTGACGTTTTATCAGGATTGTAAAATTGCATCGATGATTCTCAAACAGTTAACCTGTCAGTGGATAACTACACCCTGAAACACTATATACTACTGAATTTGCTGAGTAGCTTTACCTTGTTCTTTTAAAATAATTGTTACAGCCTTCCGCAAAATTGAAAAACCCGTACCCGTCGTCCCCGGAAGTATTACTGTATTTTTCTTCAATATACCTATGATAATATTACTAAACTGAAAATCCAAATCTTCAGGGCCGGCATTGTTTTATCTAAAATTAAAACGATGTTAAAGAAAAAAATTAGTAAGGCATTACTCATTGCTGCAAGCTTCTTATTTATGGCAGCCACTTCCGGTGGCAAACCCGTTGCACACCAAAACTACAGTTCCATTCCTAGCTGTGATACAACATTGCACAAACCAGAATACAACAAACATGCATTCGATACTGATGGTTTATGTATTTGCCTTCCTGAACTTGATAGCAGCCAGTTACTGATTGCTCCGAGAATACAATTGAATAAACATGCAGGTCAATTTGTAACCAATTATATTAAAGAGGAAGGTTTTTTTCTAAACAAGATAAAAGCTAAAAGCCCAAACTATTTTAAAATAATAGATGCCGTATTTAACCAGTACGACATACCTGTTGAATTAAAATACCTTGCAGTTATAGAATCTAAATTAAATAACAATATCAGTTCACCGGTAGGAGCAGCAGGGCTCTGGCAATTTATGCCCACAACTGCCCGTCAGTTTGGATTGAAAGTGAGTGGCAAAAACGATGACCGTAAACAAAGTTATAAAAGCACGGTGGCCGCTGCCAAATGCCTTATTTATTTATATCGCATATTTGATGACTGGTTATTAACTATTGCTGCTTATAACAGCGGACCAGGCTATGTATTATCTGCTATTAAAAAATCAGGCAGCCGTAATTTTTGGGCACTGCAGAATTACCTGCCAAAGGAAACAAGAAAGCATGTAAAGAAATTTATAGCCATGCATTACTATTTTGAAGGACATGGCAGTCTTACTACATTAACCAAATCAGAAACAATAGCACATATCAATGCTGTGGTAATATTTATGGAAAAGCAAAAAGAACCCATAACAAATTCAATAAGTATAGAAACTGTAAAAGGATATAAATAATTTTCAATTCATCGTTGCAATAAGAATAGCTGGAAGGCTCTATCAGAAAATTATTCTTTCTTTTTCTTTTGTAGCTGATTAATATCGTCAAGATCTTTTAAACGACCCGAAGCCTTTTTGGCTACTATCAAGTGGTTAATATGAATCATCCGTATTAGTAAATCATCATCATCAAAAATTGTTGACAGTCTATATGCCTCGTCAAAATTCAATCCTTTTACTGCTGTCATTATATCAATACCTACCGGGTTTCGGCCAAAAGAAAAAACATCATTTTCTTTTACTCCTAAGAATTTCTCCAGTGTCATATCAAATAACGGCATTCCAAATTGACGGAAAGCTTTTACAAGCTGCAGATAATTATCTTTAGTACACTCTACCCAAATATCCATATCTCCCGTTACTCTTGCATGACCATGAAGAATGACAGCCATACCGCCTACCAAAATGTACTTTACCTCCTGGTCGTTCAGAGCTTTTATAAAGTCACGAAAATCTTCCTGGAAAATATCAGCCATTAATCTTCATGTTTTTTTATACAGAAAGCTGTTTTATCCATCCGTGGCGGATTATCCATATCAAATTTATAAGCAACACTGGTAAGATAATAAGCTATTTCCAATCGTTCTTTTACAGAATGGTTAAGGAAGTTACGCATAGCATCATCTGCTTCTTCAACAGTTTGAAGTTTAAAAGCCGTTTTATCCATCCGATATTTTTTTGGCATAGCCACATATTAAAATTAGGAACAAAAAATGAGGTTTTAAAGTTTGCTGCCCATCGTTACGACCGATGGAAGCCTGTATAGCAGTGCTGCCAATTATG
>JBKJXQ010000262.1:0-3847 GCA_046716235.1 Chitinophagaceae bacterium | reverse complement strand
GACAATGAGCCTGATGATGGTTTTGCTCAATACCAGGTTACTTTAAATCATCCGCCGGTTGCTAATTGTAAAAATGGAAGCGTTTACTTAAATGCAAACGGACAGGCTTCCATTGTTGCTTCTGATATTAATAATGGCAGCTCCGATGAGGATGGCGATGCACTTACCTACAGCCTTAGTATGAGCAGTTTCTCTTGTTCAAATCTTGGCCCAAATACAGTTACGTTAACCGTAACCGATATTTACGGAGCTACTGCAACTTGCACTGCAACCGTAACTGTAGTTGATAATATATTTCCGGTAATAACCTGTTCGCCAAACATTACAGTTAGTTGTGCTGCCGATGTTGCTGCAGCCAACAATGCTTCTGTAACAGTTACAGATAATTGTCCTGTTACTATAACTCACGAAGGTGATGTCATCACCAATCAAACCTGCGCCAATAGGTTTACACTCACAAGAACATACAGAGCAACCGATGCTTCGGGCAATAGCACCACCTGCCAGCAGGTAATTACTGTGAATGATAACCAGGCGCCGGTTATTTCCAACGCATCAACCAGCGTTACTTCTTTATGGCCTGCCAATCATAAAATGCATGATGTAACCCTTGCCTATACTATTACCGATAATTGCACTGTAGCTTCTACACAAATCAGCATTACCAGTAATGAAACGGGTATTGCAAACGGCGACGGAAATACAAACCCCGACTGGGAAATTTTAGACAACTATCATATAAGGCTGCGAGCCGAACGTTCAGGCACAGGCACGGGCCGCATATACACCATAACCATTACCACTACCGATGGCTGCAACGTCCCAACCGTTGCAACATTACAAGTGGTGGTTGCCCACAACATCAAAGCTCCCATCACTGGTGCGCCATTTAAAATTGGTTCTGCAGTTGATTTGGCCGGCGAGTTTTGGGATAAACCCGGTAACAGCCATACTGCCAAATGGCTTATTGACAATAGTACAATTGTAAATGGAGTAGTAACTGCGCCATCAGGAAATCAAAATGGAAAAGTAACAGGTAGTTATAAATTTAATACAGCAGGTGTTTATAAATTACAAATGAATGTTACCGATCAGACCGGTATTACTTCCTATGCCAATACCAATGGAGAGTTGGATGCCATCGTTGTTATATATGATCCTAATGGGGGCTATACCTATGGTGGTGGATGGTATCAATCACCTGCGGGTGCACTCGTAAAAGACCGTAATGCAAAAGGACATGTGAGTTATGGCTACACCGTAAACTATTATAAAGGTGCCACCAAACCCAAAGGCGAAACACAATTCAAATTTGGCGACCTGGAATTTAATGCAGTGAATTTTGATTACCTGGCTATCTCCGGTGCAAGGGCTCAATTTAAAGGCACAGGAAAAATTATTGGTGGGCAAAGTGGTCTTGGCTTTATTATGACGGTGATTGATGGTGCTATTGATGGCAGTGGTATAGATAAAGTGCGGATGAAAATTTATAATAAAACCAATGGTGCTGTTATTTATGACAACCAGCCCGGTACCAGCGATGTAGTTAATCCCACAGTGGCCATTGGTAATAACAGTTCTATTGTAGTACAGAATACTTCAGTTGTGGCATCTGCAGGCCGTAGCGGAGAAGTAATGGAAACAGATAAGTCTTTGGAAACACAAAGTTTGGAAGTAACAGTGCAACCCAACCCAAGCCGCAGCCATTTTGGTTTATCAATAAAAACCCGTGATATAAAGAACAGAATTTCTATACAGGTGTATGATGCAAATGGTCGCCTCGTTGAAGTTAAAAACAACATAAGTGCAGGTTCTCTGATTGAGATAGGATATGCATATAAACCAGGTGTTTATTTAGTAAGAGCAGTACAGGGGAAAAATCACAAAGAATTGAAACTGGTTAAATTGTCTTATTAGATTCTATATTGGTATCAATTCCTGTGTAAAGGAGTAGTGAAAAAATTATCATTGCATACATAAGAGAAAAGGACTGAATATTTCAGTCCTTTTCTCTTATAAACTGAGTTATTAAAATTTATAGTACTCTTTCATTCGGTTCATCAGTAAATCTTTTTTTCTTCTTGACACCTCTACTTCGTGGCCATTGCTGAGTAAAACACTGCCTCCTTCACCACGGATGTATTCTTTTACATGCAGCAGGTTGATGAGATAAGATTTATGGATCCGCACAAATCCTGCATCTTCGAGCAGTGTTTCATAATCATGCATTGGTTTTGATGTACAAACAGGATGCTGCCCCGTAAAATAAAAATTCGTATAGTTGCCTGAAGATTCGGCATACAGTACAGTATTCAGCTCTACTACCTGGAACCCTTTCAGTGATGGAAGGCAGAGTTTCATATTCTGAGGAGACTTTTTTTGCTCCATGTTATAAATAAAGGTTTCAATGTTCTTTTTGCCGTTTTTTTCTGCTATTCTTTTTTTTGCTCTGTTAACAGCATCTACAAGTAAGTCATCATCTACAGGTTTAAGCAGGTAATCAATAGCACTAAAATGGAAAGCTTCGATCATGAATTGATTGTGTGCTGTAACAAAGATCACTTCAAACCTTAGTTCCTTTATTTCCTTTAAAAGATCGAATCCATTTTTAACAGGCATAGCAATGTCAAGAAAAACCAGCTCTGGTTTTAATAGTTCAATTTTACTTTTCGCTTCTTCTGCACTGGTGCAGCTGGCAACTACCTCCACATCTGAACAATTTATTTGCAACAGCTTTTGTAGCGATGCCAGTCCACGTGGCTCATCATCTTCCAATATGGTTTTTATGGTCTTCATAACTCAGGCAGTTTGAGTGGTAAATTCAATGTTACATGGGTGCCGGTAGTAATGCCACCGGAAAGAGTTGATTTGTCTTCAAGCGTCACACTGCTATGCAGGTTATATTTCTCGTTCAGTAACCGTATGCGGTTTTTGATATTGGCTATTCCCAGCGATTGATGTGTTTCTACTTTCTTTTCTTTATCCTGTAGTGACTGATCAATCCCAATGCCATCATCATCAATGGTGCATATCAACAGTGGGTGATTTTTTTTAAAATCGATCTGGATATGAATACTGTTATGAGTGCCTGGCCGGCCATGCCAAATGGCATTTTCAATGAAGGGTTGTATCAGCATCGGTGGTAAATATGTTTCGTCCGGATTTAATGCATCATCGCTGTTGATAGTACAGGTAAACATATTGTTACGGATCTTTTCCATTTCAATATACCGTTCTAAATATTCAATGGTACTCCGTAACGACACAAATGTTTTTTCAGATTGGTTCAGTGTAATACGCATCAGGTGTGCAAATTTGCTGAGATAACGGGAAGCTTCATTGTTTTCATTGCTTAGGATCATTTCACGGATACTGTTCAGGCTGTTGAAAATGAAATGTGGATTCATTTGCGAATGCAGCGCCTTCATTTCTGTTTGCACCAGCAGTTTGTCAAGATTGGCTTTTTGACGTATTTGGTTTATACGATAGCGGTATATATAATAAACAGACCCGGCTATCAACAGCCCAATACCAAGCAAAAAGAAGGACGTTTTCCAAAAAGGTTGTTTGATAATAATTTCCAGATCCTCCAGTTGCTCCTTCCATTTATTATCATAAGCATATACTTTAACTTCTACTTTATATGTGCCTGGTGAAATATTTGTAAGTAAAATATTTGGCCTGTTACCTGCTTGTATCCAACCCGAATCTTTTTTATTTTTTATGCGGTAGGCAAACCGCATATTGTCCGGGTCTGTATAATTTATAGCACTAAATGATAACTGCATATCGTTTTGATTATGTTTCAAACAAATTGAATTCCTGGGATAATTGATGACTGCATAAT
>JBKJXQ010000261.1:0-14360 GCA_046716235.1 Chitinophagaceae bacterium | reverse complement strand
CACTGATAATAAAAATATTAGTACCCTCAACAATTTGCCTGAGTTGTTGTATGTCGGCTTCACTTATAACACTTCCAGTAGGATTGTGCGGCGAGTTTATAATGATAGCCTTTGTTTTATGTGTAATTACTTTTTTTACTTCTTCCCAGTCAATATGATAATCCGGATAAACCAGGTTTACCCGTATAGCTTTTGCCCCGTTGGTTTCAATATTTGGTATATAGCTGTCGTATGCCGGTTCAAAAACAATTACTTCATCTTCCGGTTGCAGAATAGTAGTAAGAGCTGAATAGATTGCATAAGTACCGCCGGGAGTAATAGTAATTTCTGTAGAAGGGTTAATTTTTGTTTTATAAAGAAACCCGACTTTCTCTGCAATAGATTCCCGAAGCGGCATCCAGCCCGGCATAGGCGAATATTGGTTGTAATCATTTTTCATAGCCTGATTAACCAATGCTGTTAATTCTTCACTCATAGAATAATCAGGATAACCCTGTCCAAGATTTACCGCATTGTATTCAGTGGCTAGCCCACTCATGACAGTAAAAATGTTGGTACCTATATTAGGAAGCTTAGATTGAATATGCAAGGGCGGAAATTTTAAAATGAAATAATACTGAAATAATTTATGCAAATTAGGAAACCTTCGAAGAGGATAAGCCAGTATTATGTTTTTTTCTTTTTACTATTAACCAGCTCATACGAATGATCTATCCATTCTTTTAGTTGCTTGGAGGAAGCTGATCCATCCACTACAATAGTGTTCCAATGTTTTTTGTTCATGTGATAGCCGGGGAGCACACAAGAAAACTCTTCTCTTAATTCTATTGCTTTATCCGGGTCGCATTTTACATTGAAGCGGAGTTCTTCGCTGTCAAGAGAGGTTAGCAGGAATATTTTACCTGAAGATTTAAATACTAATGTATCCGGACCAAAAGGTAATGATTCTTCAACACCGGGTTTCAACAAACAATATTCTCTGATTGATTCTATATTCATTTCAGGAAGAGATAATAGCGGTGGCTTCTATTTCAATTAAATATTCTGGGGCAATAAGACCCTTTACTTCAATCATTGAGGTGCAGGGTCTTATCACAGCAAAAAATTCCCCATGTGCTTTTCCATATTCTTCCCACCGGGAAATATCAGTTACAAACATTCTTGTACGTACCACATCTTTTAATGAAGCACCTGCAGCTTGCAAAACCTTTTCAATTTTTTCGATAATAAACTTTGTTTGGCCGTATGCATCGTCTTTGCCTACAAGTATACTATTTTCATCTACAGCAACGGTTCCAGTCACCTCAATAATATTTCCAACTTTGACCGCCCGGCTGTAGCCAACTATGTTTTCCCATTTTGCACCGGAGGAATAGTTTGTTCTTTCCATCATGATTTGATTTCTATATTTTCTTCTTTTATCAACGGTTCTCCATTCATCCGCAATAAAATTTGTGCTACCGTTACCACGTCCTTCTGGCAATACGTTACGATCCGCTCTAAATTTTTTTCTTTCCAATACACTTCCCAAACCATACTGCCATCTATATCATCTTTCGGCGTTTGAATACCAAGAGTATGTGCAAGAAGATTCAGAGAGGTAAAACTTTTGTAATCGCCAAACTTCCACAATTCCAGGGTATCAAAGTGATTTACTTCCCAGGGTTTTTTACCGGAAGTATTTAAGGTAGCCGGAATAGGAAGATTGTTTATTATCATGCGACGGCACAGGTACGGAAAATCAAATTCTTTTCCATTGTGGGCACAAAGAAATTTTTGCTCACCCACCACCCATTTATTCAGCATCTCATTAAACTGTTGCAATAATAATTTTTCATCATCACCGAAAAAGCTTTTAATAATAACTTTTCTTTGTTCGCCATTGCCTTGCAGTACACCACAGCTGATGCAAACAATTTTTCCAAACTCTGCATAAATGCCGGCTCTTGGATACAGCGATTCATTTGTTTGCCCTTCGTAGTATTTTGCTAAGGAAGTTGATTTGGTGTCCCATAACTTTTTCCACTCATCTGGTAGTTCATTATAAGAGGAGAACCGCGGAACGGTTTCAATATCGAGGAAAAGAATATTTGAAAAAGGGAAAGCCGCCATATTTTACTTTCTTAAAAATAAACAACAACTGCTAAAAAAAACTACCACTTTGTGGTATTTCTCAGGAAAGCTATAGGTATTTATCCCCCATATTCCGTTTTACTTCTGCTACATAGTCTTTAATCTCCTGCTCTTTTTCTTTTTTACAAATCAATAAAACATCTTTGGTATCAACAACAATAAATTCATCAAGACCTTGTAAAAGCACAAGTTTGTTGTCTGGTACATGAACGACGCAGTTCCTGGCATCAATAGCCATTACTTTTTTTCCTACTACGGCATTACCAAAATAATCCTTCTCTATATTTTCCCAGGCACTGTTCCAGGTACCCAGATCGCTCCATCCAAAGGATGCAGGAATAACAAAAACATTATCTGCTTTTTCCATTACACCAAAGTCAATCGACATATTGGTACATTGCGGATAGATGGTTTCAATAGCAGCCGTTTCTTCCGGGGTATTAAGTTTATCTTTTTCTGTGGTAAACAATTCGAATATTTCCGGCATATATTTTTCAATGGCAGCTACTATGTTTTTTACTTTCCAGGTAAAAATCCCTGCATTCCACAAAAAGTCGCCACTGGCGATAAACGTTCTTGCCAGTTCAATATTTGGCTTTTCTGTAAAGGTTTTTACTTTATAAATATCAGGAGCAGCTTCTGTGGTATCATGTTGAATATATCCATACCCCGTATTGGGATAGGAGGGTTTTATACCGATGGTTATTAGTGCATTAATATGACTAACAAAATCAAAAGCTTTTTTAGCAGTTTTAATAAACTCTTCCGGCTCCAGCACCAAGTGGTCTGCTGGTGCGGCAATCATTAAAGCCTCCGGATCTTTTTGCAATAATTTAAAAGCAATATAAGCAATGCAGGGGGCAGTATTTTTCCGGGAGGGCTCGGCCAGTATATTTTCTTCGGGAAGATCTGGCAATTGTTTTTTTACAATGCTGACGTACTCCTGTGCGGTAACAATAAAAATGTTTTCTTTTTTTACCAGCTTATTATACCTGTCAAAAGTTTGTTGTATCAGCGTTTTGCCAGTGCCAAGAATATCCAGGAATTGTTTTGGCAAACCAGTGCGGCTCATTGGCCAAAAGCGGCTTCCAATCCCTCCTGCCATTATTGCAACGTAGTGGTGTTTGTTCATGGTGAATAGTGTTCCGATAGCTATCGGTAGGTGAATAGTGAATGGCGCAAAACCCATTCTTAGTCACCGATTAAATCAATCCCTCTCTTATTAAATCATGCAAGTGTATAATTCCAAGATACTTCCCTTTTTCCGAAACAACCAGTTGTGATATTTCATTTTTTCTCAACAGATCCAATGCCTCAACCGCTAATTCATCCGGGCCAATAGTTTTTGGATCAGCTGTCATAATAGTGGCTGCACTTACCTTATCAATCGCCACCGTTTTTTCAAGCATTCTTCTCAGGTCGCCATCGGTGATGATGCCTAACAGATCATTATCCTTACTTACCACCGCCGTTATGCCCAATCTTTTTTTGGTCATTTCAATAATTACTTCTTTTAAAGATTGGTCAGCCAGTACTTTTGGTTTTTCATGGGTCGTATATAAATCCTCTACTCTTAAATATAATTTCTTTCCCAGCATACCACCCGGATGAAATTTGGCAAAATCTGCTGATTGAAAACTATTCAACTCCATCAGACAAATAGCCAGCGCATCACCCATTACTAACTGTGCAGTTGTACTTGTTGTTGGAGCCAGGTTGTTAGGACAGGCCTCCTGTTCAACCGTTGTATTAATAACAAGGTCAGACTTTTTGGCAAGATATGAATCGAGACTACCTACCATTCCTATTAACAGGTTACCAAAGTTTTTTATCAGTGGAACCAATACTTTTATTTCGGGGCTCTCACCACTTTTACTGATTATTATTACCACATCATCCTGTTGTACTACGCCCAGATCACCATGTATGGCATCGGCAGCATGCATAAAAATGGAAGGGGTGCCTGTTGAATTAAAGGTGGCCACTATTTTTTGAGCAATAATGGCACTTTTACCAATACCACTAACAACTACACGGCCTTTACTGGCAGCAATTGCTTCCACCGCTTTTTCAAAATCTTCATTTATAAAAGCACTGAGCCCGGAAACGGACTCTGCTTCCAGGTTAATGGTTTTGAGAGCAACTTGTTTGATAGAAATAGCCATTGTTATAAACTGCTTTGTTGAATCATCCAACAAAGCATGGTAAAGTTGGTAGCTTTTGTTGTTAAAGCCGCAAATTTAGAGGATTTGCTATGAAGTACCGTTATACAATCATTACACCCGAATTTTAACGCTTATGCTTTTATAAGGACGGCTAAAGATTCGTAAATTCGCCGACTCCCGAAAAACTTAGGGAAGGGGAAAGAAGTTGTGTGACAGGATTTCCTGACAGAGTTGATCAAATAACCCACTGAAGCCCCGGCCATTAAGTAGACCTGTGATATATACTTTCCGGCAATCACGACATTTTGAATAATGACCAGGCCAAATAACTATACAAATGGTATGGTGGTCGTTCAAAAAATGAGTATCTTAAATAAATATGCACTTGTAGAAAGTGCGATAGAAATTATAGAATAATGGGAACATCAACAGTGAAAAAACCAACAGCAAAATCCAGTTCTTCAAAAACAGGAAAATCAGTAAAGGCTAAAGAAACAGCTCCGTTAAAAAAGCGATTTGATCTTCATAAAGCTCTCCAGGAATATTTTGGCTTTGACAAGTTTAAAGGCACACAGGAAAAGGCAATTGAATCAGTAATGGCAGGGCATGATACCTTTGTTATCATGCCAACAGGAGGTGGTAAAAGCCTATGCTATCAACTGCCAGCTATGATACTGGAAGGCGTTGCTATAATTGTATCACCCCTTATTGCCTTAATGAAAAATCAGGTTGACCTGGTGCGGGGATACAGTAGCAATGATGAAGTGGCACATTTTCTCAACTCCACACTCAATAAAAAAGAGATAAAAGAAGTACATGATGATTTGCGCAGTGGCAAAACTAAAATGTTGTATGTAGCTCCGGAAACAATGACGAAGCAGGAAAACATTGAATTTTTCACCGATCTGAATATTTCATTTTTTGCGGTAGATGAGGCTCATTGTATTTCTGAATGGGGACATGATTTTCGTCCGGATTACCGCAGGCTGCGGGAAATGATGACGCAGATAAACCCCGACGTTCCCGTTATTGCATTAACAGCAACAGCAACTCCAAAAGTACAAAGTGATATTATAAAGAACTTAGACCTTCGAAACCCTAATATTTTTATTTCTTCTTTTAACAGACCCAATCTTTATTATGAAGTATTGCCCAAAATAAAAAAGGCCCCCACCGATGAAAACATTGTCCGCTTCATTAAATCAATGAAAAACAAAAGCGGAATTATTTATACGCTTAATAGAAAAACGACAGAAGAATTAGCTGATATTTTAATGGCTAATGGTATAAAAGCAGTGGCTTATCATGCTGGTTTGGATAGCAAACTGAGGGCGGAGCGACAAGATATGTTTATGGCGGAAGATGTGCATGTAATCTGCGCCACTATTGCCTTTGGTATGGGGATAGATAAGCCGGACATCCGGTTTGTAATTCACTATAACATTCCAAAATCAATAGAAAATTATTACCAGGAAACAGGGCGTGCCGGCCGGGATGGACTGGAAGGCAAATGTGTTCTTTATTATTCTCATAAAGACGTAAGTAAATTGGAACACCTGATGCGGGATAAACCGCTAAGTGAAAGAGAAGTAGGGGCACAATTGATAAACGAAACAGTAGCTTTTGCTGAAACAGGCGTTTGCCGCCGTAAGTTATTGATGAGTTATTTTGGAGAAGAGTACGAAAATGAAAATTGTGGCCATTGCGATAATTGTAAACATCCAAAAGAAAAAGTAGAAGCAAAAGACGAAGCTGTTATCGGGTTGAAAGCAATTAAAGCATTGAACGAAAGTTTTGCCACAGTTTATGTAGTTAAGATTATCATTGGAAGAATGACGCCGCAGAATCAAATGTTCCGCCATGATGTACTGGATGTGTTTGCCAGCGGCAATGATAAAGACATGCATTTCTGGAATTCGCTGATTCGTCAATTAATATTGGAAGGCATGCTGACTAAAGATATTGAGGAATATGGCGTATTAAAATTTACTAAAAAAGGAGAAACGTTTTTGAAGAAACCAAAATCATTCAAGGTTATTATGAATAACCTGTATGAAAATGCTAATGCTGATGATGAAGAAGTAATAGAAACTGCAACCGGCTCAGCATTGGATGAAAAATTGGTGGAAATGTTACTGGAACTACGCCAAAAGGAAGCGAAGAAAAAAAGCCTGCCTCCGTTTGTAATTTTCCTTGAGTCCTCCTTACAGGATATGGCAACTTTTTACCCCATCACCATGGAAGGATTAGAAAAATGTCAGGGAGTAAGTAAAGGAAAAGCTATTAAATACGGTCGTCCCTTTGTGGACCTGATTGCAAAGTATGTGGAGGACAACAATATTGAAAGACCAGATGATTTTGTAATGAAGAGTGTGGTGAATAAAAGTGGTAGCAAGGTTTATATTATTCAGAACACGGATAAAAAGGTTTCGTTAGAAACAATAGCCAAAAATAAAGGTTGGAAAATGGATGAGATGTTGGAAGAAATGGAAACTATTGCGGCTAGCGGCACCAAGCTCAACCTTACTTATGCCATTGATGAAATGCTCGATGAAGACGACCAGATAGAAATTATTGAATACTTTAAGAGTTGCGAAACATCCTCTTTGCAGGTGGCGCAGGAAGAGCTGGCAGAATTTAATTTCAATTGGGAGCAGTTGAAATTAATGCGGATTAAATTTTTGAGTGAATATGGGATGTAGAAACCCCTTCCCCCTTATTTGTACCGATAATTTCAGGAAATAGGAATAAGAAAGTTTAGTTCATAAGATTTCCTATTTCAGGCAGATAGCCCTATTTTTGCCGCCCCGAAAGGGAAAAGGATGGTGCGGTAGCTCAGTTGGTAGAGCAATGGACTGAAAATCCATGTGTCGCCGGTTCAACCCCGGCCCACACCACAACTAAACCTCAGGTCATGCTGAGGTTTTTTTATTATGCTGCTTTCCGGCAACATTCCCGGAAAATGAAGGAAGAAATAGAATCTGGCCACTTTAGAATTATGATTGGCGGACCAGTTATAGAAATTAAAGCAAAACAATCATGTATGTAAAGTATTTTTTTATCCAACCATCTGGCATTTTTGAAGCTATTTTGTGTAGATAAATTTCCTCAATATTTTTGAAAACTCAGGGCATTATTTTATTCCTTATTTTAATTAAATTTGGTATAATTGTTAAATAAAATGTTTTTATCAACCTTAAAAAATTATTTATGAAGCGATTTATCCAAAAAGCAACTCTTTTGCTCTTTTCTTCACTGTTATTAGTTCAATCATGGGCACAGGACAAAGGGATTGATGTAGATATTGATGTTAATAAGAAAGATTCCAACTGGTATCAGCAGCCTTGGGTCTGGATAGTAGGTGGAGCGGTATTTCTTCTTTTGCTGGTAGCCTTATTAAGAGGCGGGGGAAAAAAAGAATGATTTTTAAAAGCCACGTAAAGTGGTTTTTTTATTAACAGTAAGTAGTCGCCTGATTAATATTTTTTTTATTTCTAATAGTGTAAGTTTTTTTAATTGCTTACTCTTCTTTTCTCCGCACTATTAAATACCATTCATTGTCAAGCGGTAAATAACCATAGTCGTAACAATAATAATATATCTTACCTGTCTTGGTAGTATAGAGATGTGTAACATATTTAAATAAAAACCCTTTTTGTAACATTTTCGACTGCGTTGCTTTCGCTGTTTCTTCTCCTTCTGGCAACAATTCTTCCAATATGCGACGGTTCTTGCTAAGTGAATTGTTTACATTCCGCATTTGGTTATTAGTAATGGATTTCAGTTCATTATTATATGCTGCCCGGCAATAATCATCACAAAATTTCTTGTCCGACCGGCCTTTTAATGGCTTATCGCAGGAAAGACAATGTTTTGGTTCTTTTTTCTGTAACATACTACTGGCTTGTGTTTGGTGGAAATAATGATTTCAGATAATCATGAATATCCGTTTACATACGCTTATAAAGGTAAGTAAAAGGATAATCTCCGGCTACAGATTTTACCGCAATGATCTTTGTGTTGTCAATCGGAAATGACGTCGCCGTTTGACTGAAATAAATTAATAAACCGCTTCTGCAAAACCATAAAGGCACAGAGGCACAAAACTAAAAAACATGTACGCTTTAAAAAACAAAGTTCAATTGATTGGCAACCTCGGTAATGCACCTGAAATTAAAACCCTTGAAAGTGGAAAAAAGATGGCCCGTTTTTCCGTTGCGACCAGCGAAAACTATCGAAATGCCAAAGGCGAAAAAGTAACCGAAACACAATGGCACAGCCTTGTGGCCTGGGGTAAAGTAGCTGAGATAGTAGAAAAATATCTGAGTAAAGGAAAAGAAGTTGCCATTGAAGGCAAGTTGATTAGTCGCAGCTATAATGACAAAGAAGGCAACAAAAAATACATCACTGAGATACAGGTCAATGAGTTGCTGATGTTGGGTGTGAAGCCTACAGAGGAGTAAGTATTTTAGCCACAGATGAACACAAATAAACACAGAAAATGTGTGTATGTGATTGTCTGTGGCTTTTATAAACCCTAAAATGCTAACGATGGAAAACTTTCCTTTAAAGAAAGAAACGTACCAAATTATTGGACTTAGCATGGAGGTGCAAAAAACACTTGGCTTTGGATTTTCGGAGGCTATATATAAAGACGCAATCGAAATCGAATTTGATGAGATAGGATTACCTTATTTTAAGGAAAGGGAACTAGAAGTTGAATACAAGGGAAAAAAACTAAAACATAAATTTTTCGCTGATTTTTTTTGTTATGATAAGGTCATAGTTGAAATAAAATCTACTGATAAGGGAATTACAGATGATTATATTGCACAGACATTAAATTACCTGAGGGTTTCTGGGAATTCTGTTGGGCTAATTATTAATTTCGGTAAAAGAAGACTGGAATATAAACGATTGATTTTGTAGTAAAAAACGATTTACAATCTGCGTTTATTTGTGTTCATCCGTGGCTAAATCAATTCGTGGCTAAAAAACTAAATTGTGGCAACATTCACTCCAGATACTAATAACGAAATGTTTCAACTGGCTATTCAGTTAGTCAATCAAAGCAATCGGAATATTTTTCTTACCGGCAAAGCTGGTACCGGCAAAACAACTTTTTTAAAATATATCCGGGAGAATTGCCCCAAGCAAATGGCCGTGGTTGCACCAACGGGAGTAGCCGCTATTAATGCAGGCGGTGTTACTATTCATTCTTTCTTTCAATTACCATTAGCTCCTTTTATCCCCGAAGCAAAGGGGCTGGGTTTTTCGGGGAATAGCGAGGACGTAAGCAATCGCCATAATTTGATAAGCCGTTTGCGATTTAATGGAGACAAGAAAAAAGTATTACAGCAATTAGAAATATTAGTGATTGATGAAATAAGTATGGTTCGTTGTGATACATTGGATGCAATAGATACTGTGTTGCGCCATATTCGTCAGCGACCGTATGAACGGTTTGGCGGCGTGCAATTATTATTTATCGGCGATATGTTGCAATTGCCGCCGGTAATTAAAGAACAAGAGTGGAAGCTGCTATCTGATTATTACAAAGGCCAATATTTTTTCGATAGCAAAGTATTGCAGGAAGAGTCTCCGGTATATGTTGAATTCAATAAAATTTACAGACAGCGGGATGAACAATTTATACATTTGCTGAACCAGGTTCGCAATAACGAACTGGAAGAAGATGGAATGAAAATCCTGGAAGGCAGGTTTCAACCAAGCTTTCGTAGAAGTAAACAGGACGGCTACATTATTCTTACTACCCATAATAATAAGGCCAGCGATATCAACTCAAGAGAGTTGGGCAGCCTTGATAGTAAACTATTTTTATACGAGGCGGAAATGCAGGGAGAATTTTCTGACCGGGCTTATCCGGCAGACGAAAGATTATATATCAAAGTTGGTGCCCAGGTAATGTTTATCCGAAATGATGCTGCTGATAGAGGCAAACAGTTTTTCAATGGTAAAATTGGTATCATTTCAAAATTAGAAAAAGATAAAATCTTTGTTCAATGCGAAAACGAGCCTGCCGAAATAGAAGTACAAAAAGAGAAATGGGAGAACATCCGTTATACATTGAATAAGACAACCCGGTTATTAGATTCAGATGTGCTTGGTTCCTTTACCCAATACCCATTACGATTAGCCTGGGCTATCACCATTCATAAAAGCCAGGGATTGACTTTTGAAAAAGCAATCATTGATGCTGGCGAAGCCTTTGCACCGGGACAGGTGTATGTAGCTCTCAGCCGCTGTACCAATCTGGAAGGAATGGTTTTGCAGAGCCGGGTAAAATCATCCAGTCTTTTTAGCGATGTAAGAATTACTGCCTTTTCTCAACAAAGTGCATCGGGAAATCAATTGCAGGAAGAATTGGCCATTGCCCGTAAGCATTATCAACTTTCGGTATTGTTATCAACTTTTGATTTCTGTACTGCTATTAACAGTGGTAAGGAGTTACTTGAATATTTGCTGGAACACAGATCGTCTTTTAACGCCCAATCACCTTCATGGACCGAAGAGCTTATTGGAAAATTGGATAAACTACAGGAAACAGCATCCAGGTTTCACACACAACTAAGATCATTATTTCAACAACCGGAAACACCGGAAGAAAACACTGCCTTGCAGGATAGATTAAAAGCCGCTGCCAATTATTTTGTTACAGAGATTAATTCAGTAAGCCAAAATTTAAATCAATCACCTGCAGTAACCGACAGCCGCCTTCATTCCAAAGAATATAATGACGGCATCCGGGAAATATTTGCGCAGCTGGCCTTGAAGAAATTTATGCTGGAAGGATTCAATGTTCCATTTAATATGGACGCCTTCCATCGTCGTAAACAAAAATTTGTATTACCATCCTTCTCTGTCAATGCGTATGCCGGGGCATCAGATAAAAAAACAGAAAGCCCTCACCCTGTTTTGCACCAACAATTACGAAAGGTTCGGGAAAGTATTTGTGCAAGGAAAGACGTACCTATATATATTGTAGCAGGTACGGTCACTATTGATGAGATGGCTCTTTATTTGCCACAGACATTAGCAGAACTTAGAAAAATTAGTGGTTTCGGTGATGCCAAGGTGGAGCAATATGGTCAGCATTTCCTGGATGTAATTATTAGTTATTGTAAAGAAAACGACCTTTCATCATTGATTCATAAAAAATTGCGAAAGAGAGAAAGGAAAGGTAGAAACGAATTGCCTGAAGAAAGGCAAGGAAAAACGGGTGCAAAAAAGAAGGGTGAAACTCATGCCGAATCATTCCGCTTATTTAAAGAAGGGAAAACGATGGCAGAGATAGCAACTGAACGAAACCTGGCAGTCAGTACCATTGAAACTCATTTAGCAAGATTTGTAAAATGGGGCGATATAAAAATTGAAGAACTGGTAAGCCGGGAAAAACTGGTGCTTATCGAAGCAGCATTAACTGATTTCAAAGGCAGTTCGATAACTCCTGTTAAACAACAACTGAATGATAATGTAAGTTTTGGAGAAATAAGGTTGGTGATGGCGGGTCTTGGAATAGAACTGGAAAAAATATCGAAATAAAGTATATCATTTTTTTCCAACAAATTTTGTCTCTTACAGATAAAGTGTTCTTATTTTGAATAAAATAATTTCTATCTGTCGCATATTACAATTCACTTCTACTTCCTATAAATTAGTATGATAAAGCTATTAAGATATATAGTTATTTCTCAATCATACAGCTTCATGTATTGCCTTAGTAATAGAAACCGTTATTGAACAACATTGTATTCAATAAATTTCCTGTATTTAATAGTTCACATTATTCATTAATTATTCACATTTAACTATTATAAACTTGTTGAATAAAAGTTTATTTATAACTTTCATTTAATTACTTACTAACACACTTATGGATACACTTACAACCCCTGCTTATCGCACTATAAGCTATCATGTAATTGCTGAAAGACGTCAAAAATTATCAAACGACCAGAATGCATTATTTGCATCACAATCATTTCAACCCGGAGAAGTGATTGCTGAGTTTTCTGCGGGAACCATTGCTGCGGAACCAACATACCTCACCGTTCAGGTAGGTATTGGCAAACATATTACGCTGCAACCCGAGTTTCTTCAATACATCAACCATAGTTGCGACCCCAATGTTTTTTTTAATACAACTACTATGGAACTGGTAGCGTTAAAAGAAATTCAGCAGCAGGAAGAGATGACATTCTTCTACCCATCAACAGAATGGGAAATGACACAGACGTTTAATTGTTATTGTGGTTGCCAGTCCTGTATTGGTGAAATAAGAGGAGCGGCATTTCTTTCCAAAGAAGCACAGGACAAATATCGTTTTACCGATTTTATTCAACAACAACTGGCTAAACGATCAGCCAGGAAGAAAGTAGCCTGATTCATTGTATGAAGACAGCTGAAGCCACAAGGTTATTAAAACCGTACACTATTTGGGTGCTTGCTCCGCATCTGGAATCGGAAGACCCTAATCTTAAATACTACTACGATTTCACTCAAAGTATTATAGAATACACAAAAGTATTTGCTGAGCTAAAGGTAGAATGGAAATGGCAACCCGTTACTATTAACAATTACAAAGAAATCATCGCTTCTATTGTTGCCAGCCCCACTAGTAAAACACCTTTAATACTGAATCTCTGCGATGGTGATGAAGTAAATGGTACTCCCGGAGTATCTGTTATTCATGAAATAGAAAAATACGGATTGATTTATACCGGATCAGATGCACATTTCTACAATATTACTACTTCAAAGATACCAATGAAAAAGGCTTTTGATAAAGCTGGAGTTGCCTCTGCCAATTGGAGAGTAATAACAGATAAAAAAGGTTCAACAAAGGGTATTTGTAAAAGAGTAGGAACACCTATTATCATTAAACCGGCTGTTTCGGGGGGAAGCATGGGTGTTTCTGTAAAAAATGTGGTTAATACAGAAGAAGAACTGACAGAAAGAGTAGAAGAAATAAAAAAGGGCTATCGTGGCTGGAACTTATTGGCAGATGGTTTATTTGTTGAACAATTTATAGCTGGTCCCGAGTTTACCACTTTTATTACCGGATCTGCAGATGATGCTGAAAATTGTATTGTGTATGAACCAGTGGAAAGAGTTTTTCATAAATCACTACCTGAGTCAGAGAAGTTTTTATCATTTGATCGGCTATGGGAGATATATGAAGATGAAACCCCAATGCCTGAAGACGAGAACTTTTATGAATATAAGTTAGTAGACCCGTCCCTGATTCCGGCATTGAAACAATTAAGCCTGGATGCTTATAAATCCTGTCACGGAAAAGGCTATACCCGGATTGATATCCGTCAGGATGCTACTACGGGTAAATTATATATGCTGGAAGCAAATGCCCAGTGTGGATTGAGCGAAGATGAAAATTATACTTCCATCGGTGCTATACTGAAGGCATCGAATGTATCATTTACCGAAGTTATTGGCGAAATACTGAAAGATGCGTTGAGGAGAAGTATGGTGAAAACCGTTTCAGTAAAAAAAGTGTGGGGAAAGAAATCTACTACCAAAAAGACGATTACATTTAAATAAGTTTCATTGCCACAACCTGTTAAATGGTGATGTTTATATACTTCTACTTATTACCTTAGCACTTCATGAAAGTTTGTGTATTGCAACCGGATTACTCCACTACCGGAGTTGATTATAAAAATTATGATCCACCGCGGGACTTATCCGTATTGATACCCGAAGCAGAAGTAGTCACGGTATTTCTTAATAAACTTACCACTTACAAACAACTAAAAGAACTCAGCAAGCAAGGCTATGATATTTTTGTAAATCTTTGCGAAGGTTATCTGGAATGGGAAGTGCCCAGCATTGATGTTATTTATACGCTCGAATTATTAAACCTTCCGTTTACTGGTCCTATAACTAAACTGTATGACCCGCCAAAAGAATTAATGAAATACCTGGCTTATTGCGAAGGAGTAAATACACCGGGTTATGTGATCATTAATGAATTCAATGATATTGAAGAGGTGATCAAACACCTAACCTACCCTCTTTTTGTAA
>JBKJXQ010000260.1:0-2679 GCA_046716235.1 Chitinophagaceae bacterium | reverse complement strand
GTATGTAAGTATGAGTGGTAATTTTAAAATTTGTTCTTTTGAATTGCTGAATATGTGGGGAAAGATGAAAGGGTATTCGCAGGCACAGGGACAGTAAGACTTTGTAGTTGGTAGTTTATAGTTTTGTATAAGCTAAATTTCTCAATGAGGATTGTCAAGACTATACTTTTTTTGACTGTTTATACTCATTTTTTAGTAACCACTGTAACACTTTTTCCCGTTGATCGCCTTGTACAATTATTTCTCCATTCTTTGCAGAACCACCGGTACCACAAAATGATTTTAATTTTTTTCCCAATTCTTCCAAGTCATCTTCTTTACCAACAAATCCATCAACAAGGGTAACCGCCTTTCCTGCCCTGTGTTTGGTATCCAGTTTTATTTTTAATTTCTGTTGTGCCGGAGATAGTGTTGCTGTATTTTGCTGCTTTTCTTCAAAAGAAAAATTGGGGTCTGTGCTGTAAACAAATCCTCGTATGTCTGGTTTATTCTTTTTGCTCATTATAAAATTCTGTTCCGATAATAAAAATAAAAACTATAGGATTCCAAAGTCCCCTTGTGGGGATTTAGGGGGCTGGTACGGCTTTCAAACTTAAATCTAAACTTTTTGCCTGGTGTATTAGTGCTCCCACACTTACATAATCAACTCCCGTCTTTGCATACTCCTCTATATTATCAAGGTTGATACCGCCACTGGCTTCTGTTTCAAAATCTTCACCAATGAGATTTACTGCTTCTGTTATTTGTTGAGTAGAAAAGTTATCTAACATAATGCGGAATATTTTTCCTTTTCCTATGGCTATTACTTTTTTCACATCCCCGATGCTTCTTGTTTCAACTTCTATCTTCAACTCCGGCTTTACATTTTTTACATATTCTGCTGCCTTTTCAATTGCTTTTTCAATGCCTCCACAATAATCAATATGATTATCCTTAAGCATTATCATATCATACAAACCAAAGCGGTGATTAACCCCACCACCAATACGAACGGCTTCTTTTTCCAGCAAACGAAAATTGGGCGTTGTCTTTCTGGTATCCAGTAACCGGGTTTTATATCCCTGTAGTTGATCTGTGTATTGTTTGGTTAGCGTTGCTATACCGCTCATCCGTTGCATGCAATTCAATACTAATCTTTCACATTGCAGAATGGTATGCACCAATGCCTCTACTTCAAAAGCAATTTCACCAAACTTCATTTCATCTCCATCTTTTTTAAACCCGGTGAAAGAAGTTGATGGATCCTTATACTTAAAAATCATTTCTGCTACCTGCATACCAGCCAGTATGCCCTCCTGTTTTATTTTTAAAACAGCTTTACCTTTAGCGGTAATAGCAATACTTGATAAAGTGGAATGGTCGCCATCACCAATATCTTCTTTCAGGGCTTCGTCTACCAGGTGGTATAACTTTTCGTCAAAACTCATAGCTACAAAAGTAAAAAGCCTTCCTGGTAAATCAGGAAGGCTTCAGAAGTATTTTAAAATATATTACTCGATGGACTGGAAACGGATTTCTTTCACCACTTCTTTACCATTTTTTATTTTCATAAAAACATTGGTACGAAAATTACCAGCACTGGTTTGCAGTGTACCTATAGCAAAATGTCCACCGGGAGAGTCGCCTTTATGTTTTAATTCAAACCCTTTAACCCCATTGTTGCCAAAAAAATCTTTTACAATAAGTTGCGCCTGCGCCTTGCTATAACTATCGCTTTTATCTGGTAATGTCAGTTCTACATTATCATCAAAATAAACAGAAAGTTGCGCTGAATTACCGCTGCGTAAGGCAACAATAACTTCGTCTATTCCATTTTGTGCTTTAAAAGAAGAAAGCAGCAAAACAGTACCGAACAATAATGATGTAAATAATGCTTTCATATAAAAAAAGTTTTCAAAAGAGTATACTCTAAAAACATGCCACAGAATCCTATACTATTCATAAGCTACTAAAATACTAAAAATCAACAGTTTTTCGTAAAACGAACTGGCAAATAGAGGATTTGGATGTAGTTTTACACATGGTATGCCGGCATTATTACCTGCAAATGAATGAAATTATACTAACTATAACCATTGATAAAAATGTCGCAAAAAAAAGTAATTCTCGTTATCATGGACGGCTGGGGTTTAGGAAAAGTTGCTTCTTCGGATGCAATTCAAAATGCTGATGTGCCTTTTACCAAGAACCTTTATTCAAATTATCCTAATACCACACTGATTACTTGTGGTGAAGCAGTAGGTCTGCCCGACGGGCAGATGGGCAATTCCGAAGTTGGCCATTTAAACCTGGGTGCAGGCCGGGTGGTTTATCAGGAGCTGCAACGGATAAATGTTGCTGTAAGGGATGGCAGTTTTGTCAAAAATGAAATTCTCCTTCAATCTATCTATTTTGCTAAGAAAAATAATAAACCACTGCATCTTTTGGGTTTGGTAAGTAATGGGGGTGTTCATTCACATATCAATCATATGAAAGCGATAATAGATACTTGCAAAGCAGAGGGATTAAAAGATGTTTTTATTCATGCTTTTACTGATGGTCGTGATTGTGACCCCAAAAGTGGTCTCGGTTTTATAACGGAACTTCAGCTACATCTTAATAATTCTGTTGGCAAAATAGCAACGGTAAGTGGCCGCTACTTTGCTATGGACCGTGACAAACGGTGGGAAAGGATAAAAT
>JBKJXQ010000259.1:0-4288 GCA_046716235.1 Chitinophagaceae bacterium | reverse complement strand
TTGTACTGCATTAATATTACTGAGCTTTTTTAAACTATCAATGCAGTGACTATCCAATTTTATTGGCTAAAATAACAATTAGATTATCTCAGGTAGGTTTTCGGGAAAGTATTTTTGAAAACGTTTAATATCGGCGTCAGGATTAAGAGCTTTACCATAACAGAGATGTTCTGCCAGTTGATGAGCAAAATATGGTGCCAGTGAACAGCCTTTAGTTCCCATCCCGTTAAGGATGCCAACAATTGGGTGCTGCGGATGAAAGCCAACAAAAGGTCTTCTTTCCAATGTAGCAGGACGTACCCCCGACAAATGCGATACTATCCTGAAAGGAACTTTCAACCAGTGTTTTAAAAGTTGTTCTGTATTTTCCCGGAATTCAGGAGTTGGGTTTGGATTGTTAAATTTCCATGCATAGCTTGAACCAACCCACCATAAAGCCTCCATCTCCTGAAGCGGTGTAAGCAACATTCCCTTTTTGTAGATATGAGTTTTTGGTAGATCGGGTATTTCTACAATCAATGCTTCTCCTTTATTGGGTGCAAAAGGTAATAAGTCGAAATAAGGATTAGCGGTACTGCTGTTACCATCGCAGAAAATAATTTTATCGGCTGTGATTTTTTTGTATTGAATTTTATCAGGAAATACCTGTAATTGCTTTATATCAAATTCTTCTTCTGCTAACTGTCCTTTTTTATTAAGATGCGTTCTCCATGCTGGTATCAATGTTTCTAGATGAGCCGTAAAAACTGGTTTTATTTCGCCACAGCCAAATTCATAATTGAATAGATTGAGAAAATGATGTTGTTCAGCAAAGCTGGAAACATAGTCTGCTTTTTCATCTACCCGCTGCATAAAACTTTGCCGCATTTGCGGACTGGGAAAAAAGTCAATGATATTCTTTTGTGAAATGGCAGTAATACCTAACTTATTTCCTATTTGTTTATACGCATTCCATGCAAAGGGAAATATTTCCTTCGCCATCCACACTTCCACATGCCTGCGGCCGGTAACGGGGTTGATGATGCCTGCGGCAATTTTTGAGGAAGAGTTGGGGGAGTTGTTGTCAATGACAAGAAAACTCTTGCCTTCTTTTTGTAGAAAATAGCTTAGCCAGGTGCCGCTTATTCCCTGGCCGATGATGAGATAGTCAACTTGCATAAGCAAATTTAATGTTCAATATTCAATGCTCGATGATCAATTAACGACAGGATTGTTTTAATTGAACATTGTTTGTTGAGCATTGAATATTGAGCATTTCCTGTTATTCAACATTTATTCTTACACCCTCAGAATGACTGGTAAACTCCGGAGCATACATACACTGAATGGTAGTAATGCCATTACTGAAATTACCAGCATGTGTAGCGAACAAAATGTATTCAAACACATAGGTTCCTTTTCTCAGGTAACTGAAAAAGAAATTAGTGCTGGCATCTTTGGTACTTTCATAATAACCCAGACCACCCTGCCATTTATAACTGCTCAACACATTCACCGGTTCGAGAGATGAAGCTCTCATATCTTTCATGTGTACATATTCCATATCACGGTCAACTCTTAACTCAACTCTTACTTTTATTTTATCACCAACCTTGATCGCATCACCATCGTTAACCGGGGTAACAACAGGTCCACGGTCAGTATTCTTTTCTACAAATAGTTTTTTAGAAAGTTTCAATGGAGTAACTGCTGTAGTTATTTTATCCAAATCTTCAAAATATTGCCAGTAAACAGCCCCCCAGGTAGCCCCCCCACCCAACGAAGGGGGAATTTGGGAAGACCCGACTGTTATGGATATGTTTCCCATTTGCGGTATTACTTTAGTCCCTTCAATTATTTTCTTGAAATACCCGGTACCAGCTTCTTGTTTATTATCGGTTGAATTGATAACTGTTTTACCCAAATTAATTGTTACGACAGGTTCATCGCTTAACCAGTTTGTTCCTTGTAATAATAAGGCATAACAAGCTTCTGCAGTTGCTTTTGTTGTTTTCCAGTTATTAGTTTGTTTGTTTTTCAATAACCAGGTTTTTAAATCATCCAATGTTTTTGTGTCCTTACCCACTTCCTGGAAAGTTTCAATCAGCAATGAATGTGTTTCAATAGGTGCTTCGTACCAGAACCAGCCATTACGTTGGTCTTTCCAGTACATGCCCAGCTCTTCATTGGTGATAGATGTTTCTTTCAGTGATTTTAAAATTGCTACCGGAGTTTTTGTATCACCGGTTCTGTTAAGTGCCAATGCTGTCATGCCCTGCATATACTTGCTTTGTTTTACCCAATACTGCTGCGCCTGTTTGTAATAATAATTATAGGCTGTTTGTATGGCAGCATCAATTTTATATTCAGGGAAGAAACTCCGCATGTACAAATATTGCACCTGCATGTAACCAATATTCTGTTGCTTCAGGTTTGCTTTGTATTTGATTAAATAATCATAATCTTCTTTGATCTTTCTATCGAGATAAGGAATAGCTGTTGCTAAAATGGCTCTAAGTTTTGCATCCTGCCCGGCAGCAATGCCTTTTCCACCGGATCCTGCGGACAGTTTTTTCAAATGTCCGATACCAGTAGTAATGTATTGAGTGATATAACGATCATCAGGTCCACCGGTAAACCATACAAAGCCACCATTGTTGCTTTGCATTTGTTTTAATTTATCATAAGAACTATTCAATTGCTCACTCATTTTCATCATATCAAAAAGCAACGCAATATTCCTTTTCTGTTCAGCTTCATTTTTTGCCTGTAATACCCATGGCGTTTCTTCCAGCAATACAGCTTTCAGTTCCTGATTCTTTTGCAGATTGGACATTAAAGCCCCCCCGGATCCCGCGGATATTTTCCATTGTTCAAACACCTGTTTGATGCGGGGTGATGAATTGGAAATAAATGTGGCCAATGAATTTGCATAATACCGGTTCCATGTTTGCTCTGCACATTCATAAGGATAGTCCATCAGGTAGGGCAGGGCTTGTATTGCATACCATGCCGGATTGGAAGTATATTCAATCGTCAATGCATGGTTCTGTAAAGTTTCACTCTTGACACTGTTCAATAATTTTTCAAACGTAAAATTTTTAGTGCCGGTTCCTCTCATCGGTAACGGCATTGTTTCTGTTACCAGCATACGATTGGTAAGTACAGGTAACATATTTTCTTCGCCATCGCTATAGTTGCCAGACTTTGCAACAATTCTCCACACCAATGCTTTATTAAACTGGTATGGCACTTCAATCGGAAACTTAACGGCTTCACTTTGGCCGGCAGCTACCGTGAAGTATTGATTAGGCACTACACTTTTAAAACGGCCATCCACCGGTTCATTGGTTGCTGCATCGAATAATTGAAACTCCGCAGTACCTGTCAATTCTTTATCCGTCAGGTTAACAATCTTGGAACTGAACTCCATTTTATCACCTTCCCTTAAAAACCGTGGGGCATTAGGTTGCACCATCAATTCTTTTTGTGTAACAATTTCTTTGGTGCTGATGCCAAAGGCTGCTTCTTTGGTATGTGCCAATGCCATGAATTTCCATTTGGTCAATGCTTCGGGCATGGTGAACGAAAATTCTATTGCACCGGTACTGTCCGTTTTTAAATCGGGAAAAAAGAAAGCTGTTTCGTTGAAATTTTTGCGAATTTTTATATCGCCGGATTGATTTGTTTTTTCATTTTGATGCTGTTGTTGCTTTGGGGATGGCGGTGATTGGATTGAAGAATCTTCTTTTTTATCTTCAATTATTAAACCCCCAGCTTTTCCTTGTAAAATATCGGAGGCTTCTGCCATTACTGGCTTTCCATTTCTCATCATTCTTATATTACCTCCAGAATTAAAATCTCCACCATAGCTTTCATTATTATTAAATAAATAATCATATCTCTTATAAACATATTTTAATTCCTGTTCAGCTACATATTTTTGTGTTGATTCTACTTTCAGAAAATTTACTGAACTATTCCAACTGCGGCCATTATAATAAGAAGGCCAGATAGAGGGTTTGCTCCAACTATGAGAAACGAATTGGTCAAGGGATGCATCATACATGCTTGCCAGCATTTCCGCTGCTACCTTCTCCTTTTTGTAACCGGTTATTTTCAGTTTCCATTTTTCTTCGCTACCGGGCAATGTTTTATCACGGTAAGTGGCATATTCAACGGTCAGGTCTTTATTTGTCCATGGAATATTTATCGTTTGGTTTAATTGGTAAAAACGATTGTGTTTAATAAACATCCAGCCAACCCCATAGCCACCACGGTCTGATTCGGCGGCAGTAAAGGAGAAGGT
>JBKJXQ010000258.1:0-4106 GCA_046716235.1 Chitinophagaceae bacterium | reverse complement strand
AACAAACCGACTCCGGCAACAAGTTTAAAGATGAGATTGAGAATTTCCATAACCGTTTTCTCTGAATATTTTGAATAAATACTCTATTTTTTCTCTATTAAATTCATTCCGCACTTTGGGCATTTGCCGGGCTTATCTGAAAGCACTTCAGGATGCATGGGGCAGGTATATTGTTGCGGACGTTTCATACAATTTAATTTTTAATTATAAATGGAACCGAAATTTTTATTTTCTCCCAGGCAACCGAAATTTTTCCTTTATTATCTTTGTTGTTTTCTATAAAGTATTGCAGTCGTTCTAAATGAACATTTTTCATTGGCTTTACTTTTATTCTTATTACATCATCTTTTGCATCGTATTCAGTTGCCAGATGTTGTTTCCAGTTTTTATTAATAATTACGGTCCATTCTTTCTTTCCGGGTATAGTAAAGAAGGCATATTTACCGGCAGGTATTACTTTACCGCCGATGATAAACGTTTTGCCGAATTCGATAGTGGTAGCATCATGTGCACCGGTTACCCACACTTCACCATAAGGAACCAATCCTCCCCATATTATTCTTTTGCGAACACCGGGAGAATGGTAGTTGATTTTTACACTGTCGCCATTGAACACAGCAACCGCCATTGATTTGATACTTTTCTTCGTAGTGTCTTTTATTAAATTAGGATTATAACATACTTCTTCTGTCTTTTTTTCATTTTGTGCAAATGAGCTAAAAGAAACGGCCATTAAAATGAAAATCATTACAAATACCTTAGTCATAGTTTTAATTTTACTTTTTAAATATCTTTTTGTTGTGCTTGCAAATACTTTTTAACTGCTTTTTCTCCGAATAATTTAAATACTACCGGGGTTACAATCATATCCAGTATCGTTGAACTTATTAATCCGCCTAAAATGACAGTAGCCACAGGGTATAAAATTTCTTTGCCCGGTGCAGAAGGATTTAAAGTTAGCGGTATCAATGCAAATGCTGCTACCAGTGCTGTCATTAATACCGGTACCATTCTTTCCAATGATCCACGGATAATCATTTTATCACCAAACACTTCCCCTTCGTGTTGCACCAGGTGTATATAATGACTGATCATCATAATTCCGTTTCTTGATGCAATACCGGTGAGTGTAATAAAACCTACCATCGTTGCAATAGAGAATACGCCACCTGTAAGCATTACTGCAATTACGCTTCCTATTAATGCCAAAGGAATATTCAGCATAATTTGTAAAGCAATCCGGCTACTCTTGAAATGACTGTACAGGACTAAAAAAATTCCTGCAACAGAGAAAATGCTGAGGATGGTAATGAGTTTTGATGCGGATTGCTGGCTTTCAAATTGGCCACCCCATTGTAAATAATATCCTTCCTGCAACGGTAATTCTTTTTTTACGGTGGCCTGCATCTCTTTTACAGTACTGCCCAGGTCACGGCCCTGCACATTGGCGGAAACAACAATACGGCGCTGGGTGTTTTCATGATACACTGCATTAATGCTGTTCTCTAATTCAATGGTAGCAATTTGCTGCAACGGAATCAATGAACCATCGGAAGTAGCGATTTGTGTATTACGGATAGCATCAATATTTTTTCTGGTACTGTCATCCGTTCTTAAAACGATATCAAAACTTTTTTGTCCGTCTAAAATCTGGCTCACCACTTTACCATTATAAAACACTTCCAGTTCATCGGCTACTTTGCCTACCTGCAAACCGTATCGCTGAACGGCCATACGGTCAAGCTTGATCATAAGCTGGGGAACCATTACCTGGTTTTCTATTTGTACATCTACAACACCCGGTACAGTTGATATTACTGCTTTGAGCTGCTCAGCATTCGACCGCATCGTTAATAAATCATTTCCAAAAATTTTGACGGCAACCTGTGCCCTTACGCCGGATAGCAAATGGTCGAGCCGGTGAGATATGGGCTGACCGATATTTATTGATACGCCTTTTATTACAGATAAATTATTCCGGATATCCTCTAACACTTTCGCCCTGCTTCTTCCCCCGGATTTTAAAGCGACTTCAATTTCTGATGAACTTGGCGGTTCCGCATGTTCATCCAGTTCTGCCCTGCCTGTACGCCGGGCTGTCAATGCAACTTCAGGTACTTTCAAAATTTGTTGCTCTACTATTGAGCCTAACTTATTACTTTCTTCCAATGATGTACCAGCAGGAGCTACCATGTTTACGGTAAAGCTTCCTTCATTAAACGGCGGTAAAAATTCTGTTCCAAAGAAAGGCACAATGCTTATTGCAGCAATAATTAATGCAATGGCAATACCTGTTACCAATTTAGTCCGCTTCAATCCCCACTGTAATAGCTTAAGATCTTTCTTTTTTAGCCAGCGTACTAATCCGCTATCGGCTTCATGTGCTGCATCAACTACTGCAACCCCCGCTTTGTCTGAAAGAGAAAGAGACTTTTTCTTTTTCCAAAATATCAGGTTAATATGCTTTAAATGATTTTTCTTTCCCAACAAATAGCTGCACAAAGCTGGTGTTACTGTTAACGATACAACCAGCGAGGCAACAATTGATGTGATATAAGCAATACCGAGTGGCGCAAATATTTTCCCTTCTATACCCTGTAAATAAAATAAGGGTATGAAAACCAGCACAACGATGATGGTGGCATACACAATAGAGTTTCTCACTTCACTGCTTGCTTCATATACTACTTTTAGCAGAGGTTGGGGATTATCGCTTGCCCAATTTTCTTTTAAGCGACGATACACATTTTCCACATCCACAATGGCATCGTCTACCAATTCGCCAATAGCTATGGCTAACCCACCAAGAGTTAATGTATTAATTGAAATATCGAAGAATTTAAAAACAATAGCCGTTATAATAAGTGAAAGAGGAATTGCTGTGAGTGTAATGATGGTGGTACGGAAATTTAATAGAAACAAAAACAAAATAATGATGACCAGGATAAATCCATCCCTTAATGCATGTTCTACATTAGTGAGAGAGTTGACGATAAATCCTTTTTGCTGAAACACATCTGTATTGATATGTATATCTTTTGGAAGAGAAGTCTTTATTTCATCAATGGCTTTTAATACTTCGTCTGTAACATCCAAAGTGCTTGATCCGGGTTGCTTTTCAATACTGAGAATAACAGCAGGCTTGCCGTTAAAAGATCCGTCACCTCTTTTAATGGGTCCTCCGAATTTTACTTCAGCAACCTGTTTTAGTAAGATAGGAGCAGCATTCCTGTTGGTAACAACAGTGTTGGCTAAATCTTCCAGTGTATTGGCCCGTCCAATATTCCTGATGAGGGTTTCCGAACCTTTATTATCGACAAAACCGCCTGTAGTGTTTTGGTTGGTTAACTGCAACGCATTATCAATTTCATCAATGGATAAATTATATTGCCGCAATTTTTCACTGGAGATTAATACCTGGTATTGCATTTTTTCGCCACCAATCGGTATTACCTGGCTTACTCCTTTTACACTCATCAATCTTCTTCGAATAGTAAAATCAGCCAGTGTCCTCAAATCAGCAGGCGATGTGGTATCACTTGTTACTGCCAACATCATGATCTGTCCCATGATGGAACTGATAGGCCCCATCACCGGTGTAATGCCTTTGGACAATTGAATATTCTGTAATTTCTCTGCTGTTAATTGTCTTGCCCTATATACATCAGTTTTCCAGTCAAATTCTACAAACACCATCCCCAATCCTGGTGAGGCAACGGAACGTACTACTTCCACTCCCGGTGCCCCATTCAATTGTGTTTCTACCGGCAGGTTTACCTGGCTTTCTACTTCTTCGGGTGCCATGCCATTGGCTTCTAAAAAAATAGTTACCCTTGGCCTGTTCAAATCGGGTAATACATCTACGGGAAGGCTCACCAATGTAAACACACCGTATACCATTACGAGGGCAGCCAATGCTATTACCAGCAGCCGGTTTTTTAGTGAAAAGAGAATGAGTTTGTTCAGCATTTCAAGTTATTTATTCACCTCTGTAATATTGTGCTACAAGCCTGTTCTTATGGCAACATATTTAAGTTTATTATTTCGATAAATCATTACAGGCTCATCGCCTGTAATGACTTGCTATTTTATTAATGCCCTGAATG
>JBKJXQ010000257.1:0-3267 GCA_046716235.1 Chitinophagaceae bacterium | reverse complement strand
CCTTTATTATTCTTTATAATTTCATTAGCTACATGTATTATATTTTTGGTGCTGCGATAGTTCTGTTCCAGCTTCACCAGTTTTACATCATCATAATCTTTTTGAAACTGTAAAATATTTTCAATCGTTGCCCCACGGAATGAATAAATACTCTGAGCATCATCCCCAACCACACATACATTTTCATGCATGGCTCCCAGTAGCTTTATGATTTCATATTGTGAAGGATTAGTATCTTGGTATTCATCAATTAAAATGTATTTAAACTTACGCTGGTATTTAGCAAGACTTTCGGGAACATTTTTTAATAATTCATAAAACTTCAGCAACAAATCATCAAAGTCCATAGCACCGTTCTTAAAACAACGCTTCACATAGGCATCATATATATTGGAAATTGCCGGCCTGTTGGATCGCATATCTTCCTGCTGGATGGCATAATCATTTCTGTATTCTACCGGGCCCACTAATGCATTCTTAGCCGAAGAAATTCTGTTGTAAACAATATTAGGTTTGTAATGCTTGTCATCAAGGTCTAGTTCATTGATAACTGTTTTCACCACACTCTTAGCATCATCCGTATCATAAATTGTAAAATTGCGGGGATAGCCAATTTTTTCTGCTTCAAAACGGAGTATTCTTGCAAATACGGAATGAAAAGTTCCGATGTATAAATTCCTCGCTTCGCCATTACCCAAAATCTTTTCTACCCTTTCTTTCATTTCTTTAGCCGCCTTGTTCGTAAAGGTTAAGGCCAGAATATTAAATGCATCCACTCCATTTTTCATCAGGTGAATCACTCTTGTAGTAAGAACTTTCGTTTTACCACTGCCTGCACCTGCCACTATCATTATAGGTCCATCTGTGTGTAGTACAGCTTCCCGCTGCCGTTCATTTAACCCCTCTAAATAATCAATCATGGCTGCAAGTTACGAAGGGACAGTAAGATTTTTTCGTATAAAAAATGCAGTAATAAATTTTCATTTTATAAAACTTGTCAGCTATCAGCAACGAAATATTTTTACCGTGTTAAATTATTGCGTCATCCTGTTCCTTAAATTTCTCCGGCCAACACATTTATTTTCTCTTCTTGGCGCAGTTGTTTAAATTGTAGGCCACTAAAATTTCTGCTATGCGCCATTTCATTAAATTATTATTCTTTTTTTCTCCGATTATTATTAATGCACAAGCACTTCCTTCTGTAGAAGATAAAACGAAAGGACTGAAAAAATATGAAGGCTACCTGAATTACTATTGGGATGAAACAACCGGAAAAGTATGGCTGGAGGCAGATAAATTGGATACAGAAATTTTATATGTTACTTCGCTTCCTGCAGCATTGGGTTCAAATGATATTGGCTTAGACAGAGGTTTGCTGGGTGATACCCGTATTATTAAATTTAGCCGGGTAGGCAGAAAGCTATTGATGATTCAGCCCAATTATGATTACCGTGCCATTACCACAGATAAAGCAGAAAAAAAAGCCGTTGAACAATCTTTTGCCCAGTCCATTTTATGGGGCTTTACGATAGAGGCAGAAACTAATGGCCATGCCCTTGTAGATGCAACAGATTTTTTATTACGGGATGCTATGAAAGTGGGTAACCGTATTCGTGGAATGAAACAAGGTAATTATTCATTTGATAAATCAAGGTCGGCTATTTATTTGCCACAGAGTAAAAATTTCCCCCAAAATACAGAACTGGAGGCAACGATTACATTGATTAATAATGATGGTGAAGCAGGCGGTTTTGTAAGAACTGTTACTCCGTCTATAGAAGCTATCACGGTACGAATGCATCATTCTTTTGTACAGTTGCCCGATAATAATTATCAACCCCGTGTGTTTGATGCAAGAAGTAGTTTTATTAATATTTCTTATTTTGATTACAGTACTCCTGTTTCAGAACCGATTGATAAATATTTTATCATCCGTCATCGCTTACAAAAAAAAGATCCGGCCGTAGCAAAAAGCGAAGCAGTAAAACCTATTATTTATTATTTAGATAATGGTACACCAGAACCAATCCGAAGCGCATTATTAGAAGGAGCCCAATGGTGGAACCAAGCTTTTGAAGCGGCTGGTTATATTAATGCCTTCCAGGTAAAATTATTACCGGAAGATGCCGATCCGATGGATGTCCGGTATAATGTTATTAATTGGGTGCATCGTTCTACCCGTGGCTGGTCGTATGGTGCATCGGTAGTAGATCCGAGAACAGGAGAAATTATTAAAGGCCATGTGTCATTGGGTTCATTACGGGTAAGACAGGATTATTTAATTGCGCAGGGCTTATTAGCACCATTTGAAAATGGAATGCCTGCTGATGATAAGATGTTAAAGATGGCACTGAACCGGTTAAAACAATTAGCTGCACATGAAGTAGGGCATACCATTGGTTTGGTGCATAATTATTCTGCCAGTGTGGTAAACCGTTCCAGTGTGATGGATTATCCGCCACCGGCAATGTCATTAAATGCAAAAGGTGATATTGATATAAGTAATGCGTATGCTGATGGAATTGGTGAATGGGATAAAGTGAGTGTTGACTGGGGTTATCAGGATTTTCCAAAAGGAACCGATGAAAAAATAAGTTTGAATAAAATATTAACTGATGCGTATAAAAAAGGGTTTCAGTTTATAAGTGACCGTGATGCCCGGGCTGCCGGTGGCCTGCATCCTACTGCCCATTTATGGGATAATGGTAAAAGCCCCGTGGATGAATTAAAAAACCTGATGCAAGTCAGAGAAAAAGCATTAAAACAGTTTGGTGAAAATAATATCCGAGCAGGTATGCCCATGGCGATGCTTGAAGATGTGCTGGTACCAATTTATTTATTACATCGCTACCAAGTAGAGGCTGTAATTAAAATAGTAGGTGGTATGAATTATACCTATGCACTTCGAGGGGATGGACAAATAGTAACACAATCAATTTCTAAAGATGAACAACTAAAAGCACTGAATGCAGTAATTAATACTATTGATCCTATTGTATTGATACTGCAGGAACGAATTACTAAACTGATTCCACCAAGACCATCGGGCTATGATTATACAAGAGAACTATTCAAAAAAAGAACAGGATTGGCATTTGATGCATTAAGTCCGGCTGAAACAGCCGCTGACCTTCCGCTTTCTTTTTTGTTCAACAGCGAAAGGATAAACCGCCTGGTTGAATACCAGGTACAAAACGGCGGATTAGGTTTGAATGAAATGATTGATGCCTTGCTAAATGCTACCTGGAAAGCACCCCGCAGAAAGGG
>JBKJXQ010000256.1:0-2700 GCA_046716235.1 Chitinophagaceae bacterium | reverse complement strand
TGGAAGGCGACAGGGATGAAGGTGATGATAAGTTTTCCAAAATTGCAAGGCTGGAACAATTGGAACCTAGGGAAATTGAGCAACGCTATACCGTGGGTTTTCATAAAGTGATGGAACTATTTAATACGCTACCGCCTACTATCGAACCTACGGCGACAGGACATATAACTGAGCAGATCAAAATGGCGCAGCAGATCATTGATAATGGTTATGGATATGTAGTGAATGGCACGGTATACTTTGATGTAGAAAAAATATAGTAAAGAACAATCTTACGGCATACTAACCAATAGAAAACTTGACGACCTGCTGGAAGGAACAAGAGAATTGGGAGGGCAGGATGAAAAAAAAGGGCGACTCGATTTTGCTCTTTGGATAAAAGCAGGGCAAGAACATTTAATGCAATGGCCATCGCCATGGGGCATGGGCTTCCCGGGCTGGCATATTGAATGTTCTGCCATGAGTGAAAAATATTTAGGAAAACAATTTGATATACATGGAGGCGGAATGGACCTCGCAGCCACACATCATACTAATGAGATAGCACAATCACAATCCTGTTATCATGTATCGCCGGTGCGGTACTGGATGCACACCAATATGCTTACTGTTAATGGGGTACGAATGAGTAAGAGTGCCGGCAATGGATTTTTACCGGAAGAATTATTTAGTGGTGCTCACCCATTGCTGGAAAAAGCGTATTCACCGATGACCATAAAGTTTTTTATGTTACAAACGCATTACCGGAGCACTCTTGATTTTAGTAATGAAGCTTTGCAGGCAGCAGAAAAAGGAATGAAGAGATTGTGGGATGCTTATGAAACGTTAACCGGGTTTAGTTTGCCGATGGTCGTGGCTGTTTCGGACAACGGACAACAGACAACGGGCAACATTAATATAGAGTTAGATACTAAAGTACTGAAGCTAATCGGTGAGTTTGATGAGCACATGAATGATGATTTTAATACGGCAAAAGTATTGGCCAGTATGTTTGAACTGGTACCGGTTATCAACTCCATGAAAGATAAAACAATTGACATAACAGCTATTTCACCTGGTACATTCACCCTGATGCAATCAAAATTTGAAAGTTATCTCCGGGATGTGTTTGGATTAAAATCAATAAATGATGTAAGTGATACGAAATTACAGGGAGTAATGCAATTGCTGATCGATATGCGCAAAGAAGCAAAGGGAAGAAAAGATTTTGCTACTTCAGATAAAATAAGAAACCAGCTATCCGAACTCGGTATAACATTGAAAGACGAGAAAGGCGGGGGTATGAGTTGGAGTGTGGAATAAAGCAAATCACTGACTAGTTCATCACCTGTTGATACACTTCAAATAAAAAAATACCGCCGTCTATTTTGCTGATTCAAAGGAACTGTTTTTAAAGAATTATTATACAAGACGAGGATGTAAAATTCGGAATAGCCATATCTATGGCGTTCAGGTCGCTTAATAAAATTGGAAGATTTATTTCATTATATACCCCTTTAGAGAATAGAACTTTTGCAACTTCAACAAGCATTATTCCGCTTGACAAGCACAAATATGAATATTACAAGAAGGGAAAGTTAATAAGAAGCAAAGTTGTTGGAAGTTTGCAAACCTGCAATTGTGGATAGGTCACTTTTGCTCTTCGCAAATGTTCAATAGAATTACCGAACGATGAAGAGAGTGACACAACAGACGACGATAGTAGCAATGGGTTGGTCAAAAAATTATTACACACAATTTCCTTACCTCTTCAATAGGAGAATACTTTGCCTCTTAAAGTTGTAAATTTCAAATTAGTAAGATAACTTCAAATAACAGCTCCTAAGAATCCTCCTTCAGAGGGCAGGGAAACTAAAACAATTGCTTATGCGAACCAGACTTTTTCTTTTAAGTATTTCTCTTTTTTCTTTTACCATTCTCGTTGCACAGATACCAAAAGCTCCTGAAGTTAAAGAAGGAGATGGTCCCTATACGCAGTTAATTATCCGGGGAGTTGTATTAATTAATGGTACCGGTGCACCGCCTACCGGCCCCATGGATATTGTGATCGAGAAAAACCGCATTGTACAGATAGCAGGAGTTGGTTCCGGCATCCCCATCAATTCGGGGAGCCGTCCCAAATTAAAAGAAGGGGGCAAAGAGTTAGATTGCACAGGCATGTACGCCATGCCGGGTCTTATAGATATGCATGGACATATTGGAGGGAAGGCACAGGGTACACCGGCGGAATATGTTTTCAAACTCTGGATGGCGCACGGCATCACCACCATCCGGGATCCATCGGCAGGCAATGGATTAGACTGGATATTGGATGAAAAAAAATTGAGTAATGAGAATAAGATTACGGCACCGAGAATATTTGCTTATACCGTTTTCGGGCAGGGAGCCAAACAATCAATTATCACACCTGAGCAGGCGGTGGAATGGGTGAGAGACAATGCAAAAAAAGGTGCTGATGGTATAAAATTTTTTGGTGCGGCTCCGCAGGTGATGGATGCCGCCATCCGGGAGAATAAAAAACTGGGATTACGCAGTTGCTGCCACCATGCACAGATGGATGTAGCGAGGTGGAATGTTATCAACTCTGCAAGGTCCGGCCTTACATCCATGGAGCATTGGTATGGTTTGCCCGAAGCTTTATTTACTGACAGAACTATTCAGAATTATCCACTCAATTATAATTACACCAATGAACAGAAC
>JBKJXQ010000255.1:0-6620 GCA_046716235.1 Chitinophagaceae bacterium | reverse complement strand
TCGGAACAACATACCATTCAGGAGCAGTTTGAAGCGATCATTAAAACAGAAGATAAGTTGCTGATAAGAGATTTTCTTGACGATCAGAATATCAGCGATGTTGCCGCATTAGTGGATGAAAACCCAGATTATGAAAGCCAGATCATCGCTAACATGTCTGTACACAGGGCTGCCAGTGTATTTAAAATCCTGGATATCTCTGTTCAAAAAAGAGTCATACATGAGTTACCGGCTAATACCACCGCCTCCTTATTAAATGATTTACCTGCGGATGACCGCACCGATTTTTTAGAAGAACTACCGGGGAATGTGGTTAGAGAACTCATCAAATTGCTTGACCCGGATGAAAGAAAAATTACTCTTTCCTTACTTGGTTACCCGGAAAACAGTATCGGCCGGCTGATGACTCCGGACTATGTATATGTGTATCCGTGGAATACTATTGAAGAAGTATTTGCCACAATACGGAAATATGGAAAGGACAGTGAAACTATCAATGTTATTTATGTAATAAATGATAAAGGAGAACTTCTTGATGATATCCGCATAAGGGATTTTATTTTAAATTCTCCGGATAAAAAAGTTTCAGAATTGATGGATGAACGATTTATTGCATTACAATCTGAAGACGACCAGGAAATGGCCAGTGAAGTTTTTAAAATGAATAACCGGGTTGCCTTACCCGTTGTAAGTAAAAGCAATAAGTTGCTCGGAATTGTAACTATTGATGATATACTGTGGGTAGCGAGTGAAGAATTTAGTGAGGACATGCAAAAAATGGGAGGTACTGCTGCGCTAAATGAACCTTACCTGGAAATGAATATTTTTCGTCTCTTCAAAAAAAGAATAGTATGGCTGGTTGTTCTTTTCATTGGGGAAATGCTGACAGCCACAGCGATGGCCTATTTTCAAGATGAAATTGCCAAAGCTGTAGTGCTGGCATTATTCGTACCACTCATCATTTCGAGCGGTGGTAACAGCGGATCACAAGCTTCCACTCTCATTATTCAGGCAATGGCAGTAGGTGAAATAAGATTAAAAGACTGGTGGAGGGTGATGCGAAGAGAAATTATTTCCGGTCTTTTACTCGGCGCCGTTTTAGCTATCATCGGTTTTCTCCGTATTTGGATTTGGCACTCTGTAGCACCAGAGCTGTATGGCGATCATTGGATAGCGATCGGTGTTACAATTGCTATCACTTTATTGGGTGTTGTATTATGGGGCACACTGGCCGGTAGTATGTTGCCTATGATTTTAAAAAAATTAGGAGCCGATCCTGCTGTTAGTTCTGCTCCCTTTGTTGCCACCCTGGTTGATGTTACCGGTCTCATTATTTATTTCTCCGTTGCTTTTGCTATTTTAAAAGGTAGTTTATTATAATTTGGAATGAGTTTTGCCAAATACTTCATCTTTCAGGTTTTCGTTTCCGCAGGCAACTGCTCAAACTTTTACCTATTTTGAAATCAATATCTTTAACCCAAAATTTATATCAAACTTATGTGTGGAATTGTAGGATACACCGGACCAAGAGAAGCTTACCCGATTATCATAAAAGGATTAAAACGTCTGGAATACCGGGGGTATGACAGTACCGGCGTTGCCTTACAAAATGGCGGGCTTAAAGTATATAAAAAGAAAGGAAAGGTAGCAGAACTGGAAGAAGCTATAGTGGGTAAAGATCTTCATGCCCATGTTGGCATTGGCCATACCCGATGGGCAACACACGGCGAGCCCAGCGACCGTAATGCCCACCCACACCAATCTGCCAGTGGTAAATTAGCCATGATTCATAATGGAATTATTGAAAATTATTCTCAATTAAAAAAAGAGCTGACGAATAAGGGCTACATTTTTAAAAGTGATACAGATACCGAAGTATTGTTGAATTTTATCGAAGAAATTAAAAAAAATAATCAGTGTGATTTAGAAGAAGCTGTAAGAATAGCATTGAAAAGAGTTACTGGTGCTTATGTCATTTTGTTATTGGATGAAGACAAACCCGACACAATTATTGCAGCAAGAAAAGGAAGCCCCCTGGTAATTGGTGTGGGTAAAGGAGAACATTTTCTCGGGTCCGATGCATCGCCTATGCTTGAATACACCAAAGAAGTGGTATATGTAAACGATTATGAACTGGCTATTATTAAACCTGATGAGCTAATACTTAAAAACCTGGGTAATGAAAAAATTACCCCGTATGTGCAAAAGCTCGACCTCGAACTTGCAGCAATAGAAAAAGGCGGCTATGAACATTTCATGCTGAAAGAAATTTTTGAACAACCACAAACTATTTATGATTGTCTTCGGGGAAGATTGGATGCTGAAGAAGGAACAATTACCATGAGCGGTATTCAGCAATATGCAGAACAAATAGTAAGTGCTAACCGTATTATTATGGTGGCCTGTGGTACCAGCTGGCATGCCGGTCTTGCAGCTGAATATATTTTTGAAGAACTAACCCGCATCAATGTAGAAGTAGAATATGCGTCAGAATTCCGCTACCGGAATCCGGTTATTAATAAAGGCGATGTGATTATTGCCATATCGCAAAGTGGCGAAACGGCTGATACATTGGTAGCTATTGAAAATGCAAAAGAGAAAGGTGCTATCATACTGGGAGTTGTAAATGTTGTTGGATCTTCAATTGCCCGTACCAGTCATGGAGGAGCCTACACCCATGCAGGTCCGGAGATTGGTGTAGCTTCTACAAAAGCATTTACTGCGCAGCTTGCCGTACTTACAATGATCGCATTGAAAATTGGTTATATTAAAGGAACCATATCACAGGATCGATACATGCATTTATTAAAAGAACTGGAAGAAATACCTGAGAAAGTTGCCTGGACTTTGAAACAAAGTGATAAAATAAAAACGCTGGCAGAAAAATATAAAAACTCCAGGGACTTCCTTTACCTCGGACGTGGATACAATTTTCCTGTTGCACTCGAAGGAGCGTTAAAACTCAAAGAAATCTCCTACATACATGCTGAAGGATACCCCGCTGCAGAAATGAAACATGGCCCGATTGCATTAGTAGATGAAAATCTGCCCGTAGTTTTTATTGCTACCAAAGATGCTTACCACGCAAAAATAGTAAGCAACATGCAGGAAATAAAAGCCCGGAAAGGAATGGTTATTTCTGTAATTACACAAGGCGATGACGTTTCTGCTGAACTTTCCAATGATGTAATGATAGTGCCGGAAGCTGATGAAATATTAGCTCCCATGTTAAGTGTAATACCATTACAATTGCTGGCTTATTATATTGGTGTTGCTAAAGGTTGTGATGTTGATAAACCAAGAAATCTGGCAAAATCTGTTACGGTAGAATAATATTCTGCTACGTTCTGATGTGTAAGTTTTTATTTTATCGCCTGTAATAATTATAAGACAAAATTTCAGCACTATAGAACTTAATACCTCTTCATGAACCAGATTAACAGAAAGCCTATTTCATCCCTGGGTTACGGTTTTATACCCAAAGAATTTATTCCCAAAGGAAAAAATGAATACCACCTCCGTAATATTCAAAACCGGAGTGGTATTAAATACCGTAAACTCAAAACCCAGGAAACAGAAGTACTGGTTCGCAATGGCAATAGTTCTGACAATTGGGATAAAGTGCTGGTATCAGATGCATTTAATGCTGACCTGGTAAAACGTTGTAAGTTTTACGGATTAGTCAGTATCGGTAAACTAGAACCCTATTTTATAGAGTTTAATAATCTGCGAATGCCGGTTGGTTTGTATAACAGTACCATCATCAGTTGTGATATTGGTGATAATGCAGTAATCGACAATGTTAATTTCATGAGTCATTACATTACCGGTAATGAGGTGATACTCGTAAATATTAATGAACTGACCACTACAGACCATTCAAAATTTGGAAATGGAGTGCTTAAAGATGGCGAAAAGGAGGATGTTCGTATATGGATGGAAATATGCAACGAAAATGCGGGGCGTAGTGTATTACCGTTTAATGGGATGTTGGCAGGCGATGCATGGTTATGGGCTAAATACAGGGATGATGAAAAATTGTTACAGCAATTTAAAGATTTCACCGATAAAAAATTCGATCATCAAAGGGGTTATTACGGAAAAATTGGAGATAGAACAGTTATTAAAAATTGCCGTATTTTAAAAGATGTTTGGATTGGAAGCGATGCCTACATTAAAGGAGCAAATAAAATAAAAAATGTTACAGTTAATTCATCTCCTGAAGCACCTTCACAAATAGGTGAAGGATGCGAACTGGTAAATGGTATTATCGGTTTTGGATGCCGCATTTTTTATGGTGTTAAAGCTGTTCGTTTTATGATGGGTTCTAATTCACAGTTGAAATATGGTGCCAGGTTAATTAATTCTTATCTCGGGGACAATTCTACTATTTCATGTTGTGAAGTATTAAACTCTCTCATCTTTCCGGCACATGAACAACATCATAATAATTCATTTTTATGTGCCGCAACTGTAATGGGGCAAAGCAACATGGCTGCCGGAGCTACCATCGGGTCCAATCACAATTCAAGAGGCGCTGATGGTGAAATAATGGCGGGTCGTGGGTTTTGGCCAGGTCTGTGTGTCAGCCTGAAACATAATTCAAAATTTGCCTCTTTTACATTAATAGCCAAAGGTGATTTTCAATCCGAATTAAATATACCTATCCCTTTTTCTTTAATTAGTAATGAAGTAAGTTCAAATAAATTGGTGATAATGCCCGGCTATTGGTTTATGTATAATATGTATGCCCTGGCCCGTAATGAAACTAAATATCAAAGCCGGGATAAAAGAACGGATAAAACCCAGCGACTGGAATATGACGTATTGGCACCGGATAGTGTTAATGAAATATTTGATGCGCTGCAACTGATGAAAAAATTTACGGCAAAGGCGTATGCGGAAAAAAACAAAATGGTTCTCCTCGAATAAGATATATTAAAAACCGGTGAAACATTACTTGAAAAAAATACACAAGAGGTCGCTACACTTGAAATACTCGCCGAAGGTTTTGAAAATAGTAATAGAAAAGTACAGTTGGTAAAAGTTACCGAGGCTTATAGATTATTTAAAGATCTTATTGTTTATTATGGCATCACTCAGTTAATAAACATAATCGGGTATCGTAAAATAAACAACTGGCAAAAACTACTAAAAACATTACCTGCTAAACAATTACGGAGTGAATGGAAAAACATTGGCGGTCAGTTGATACCGGCAATAGCTGTTAAAACACTTATCCGAAATATCCGTTCAGCCAAAATAAATAGCTGGGATGATGTACATGATTTTTTTAAAAAGAAAAGTAGTAGTTATCAAACCGAAAAATTCCAGCATGCTTTTTCATCCCTGATGGAAATATTGACTGTTACTCCTAAACAGTTTACCAAAAAGAAATTTATTCTTCTGCTTGAGCAGGCCGTGGTAACCAAAGAATGGATATCAAAAGGCATTTACGATTCAAGAGCTAAAGATTATGAAAACTCCTTCCGGCAAATGGTTTATGAAACAGAGCAGAAAATGGAAAAAGTAATTGGAAAATTGACTGACAATAGTTTCATTAATCAGCAAAAAATAGAAACCATTGCCTTTAAAAATAAAGTGAATGATATTATCAGGCAATTCAAATAACAAATTAATTGCCCTTGTACCCTTTAAAAGGATAATACGTCAATGCAAAACCCGCCTGGTGGCAAATATTATAATAAATAAAATCAAGCAGGTATTGTTTTAAAGGTTTCTTCCCTTCACCGATTTTAATAACAAAAGCTGATGTCCAGGCCAGCTTGTTTACAAAATTATTGAGGTGATACTGATCAGTAAACATAACCAGCACAGAGGTTGACAAAGGAAATTTAGCCCCTGCATCGGGGTCATTGTCTTTATATTTATTTCGCCAGCTAATATTGGGGTTAAACCATTGTGGATTTGCCTTGGGGAAACTATGACGAAAAGCCTTCCAATGAAATAATAATGTTTCATTAAAGCCTTTACTGGCCCCTGCTGTAAAAACCAGGCTACCCGTAATCCTTTTATTACGATCCATTCGCCACTTTTCCTGCTTATAATTATTGTAAGGGTTTTTTTGTGCCTGTACGATAAGACTAAAAAACAGAAGGCTAATTAAAAATTTCAGTTTCATGGTGACGAATGTTTTATGGACAATGATGGCTTATCATTATGAAATAAAACAACCTACTTAATAGTAGTAGCTGATTATTTCGTCTTCCTTAAAATGATACTGAAATTTAAATGGCTTCCGGGGGATAGATTTTGATTTTGGCAGCGGTGTAATACCGGTGTGCTGAATTGGGTGACAAATTAATACCTGGTTGCTGAATATACAAGCAATATTAAATAAATATGTGTGGCAACGTAGTTCTACGACTATTTTAAAAGCTGGAGTAAATAAGATGCAGGCTATTATAAAAAAATCCTCCCGTCTGTTTACGGGATGAGGATCTTGTAAGACGAATAACAATCAACAATATGATAATTACATTTTGGGTATGTTTTCTTAATGAAAGACTTAATCTGTCAGATAGTTGACTATTTCTTTCTAAAAAATATTCGAATAGGAATACCGGTAAAATTAAAATTCTCCCTAAGTTTATTTTCCA
>JBKJXQ010000254.1:0-6906 GCA_046716235.1 Chitinophagaceae bacterium | reverse complement strand
AGGAAGTACTGGATCAGCAAATGGAAGAAGTACGGTTAAGAGATATGTTACAGAGAATACAACAATCTGATATTGTTATTACTTTTCCCAAACGACTTACTCCTTTCTGCTTCCCGATAAAAGTGGATAGTATGCGGGAAGATTTATCGTCAGAAAAATTGGAAGACCGTGTAAAAAAAATGCAGCAGCAATTGAGTGGCTGAGATAATTTTTTATGAATTATTTTCTTCCGTTGTTATACTAATGAGACATTAAAAATACGGTCATCCTGAATTTGATTGCTTCAGCTTGCTTCAAAAAATTATTAAGTACAGAGATTCACTATTACAACCCTGACAATTGCCCTTATACCAATTACATTAAAAATACATTTTAGCACAAGGATAAAACGGGTTGGATAGATGAACACAGATTATTTTGATAAATCAAAATCCTGGATTTCTGCGTAGCAGAAAAATCCCCGCCTAACCGGACGGGCAGGTGTGTTCATCCGTTTAGTCTGTGTCATCCGTGTGCAAATACTTTATAAATGACTACATTCTTAATAGATTGCTTTAATGTAATTGGTATTATCTTTTTTATTAATGCCTGATTGGTATTAATGTGTGTTTTCACTACAGTATATTTGTACACTTCCATGCAAAATCCAATTCCACATATAATCGGCAATGATACTTTCTGGCTTTCACCTGAAAGGTGTTTGTTTTGGGAAAAGGAAAATACACTGATTGTATCAGATCTTCACCTTGGAAAGAGTGGTCATTTTCGCAAAGCAGGCATTGCTGTTCCTCAAAGTATTTACAAAGCCGACCTGCAACGATTGATGGCACAGCTTTATCTTTTTAAAGTAGACAGGCTTATCATCACAGGAGACTTTACACACAGTACCGTAAATAAAGAACTTGATCTGTTTTTAAAATGGAGAAAAGATTTTTCCTTACTTCATATTGACCTGGTAAAAGGCAACCATGATATATTAGCTGATAGCTGGTATGATGATGCGGATATTAAAGTGAGTAGCTGGAAAATGATTTCGGAGCCTTTTATATTCGTCCATGATAAAGCAGAAAAAAAATTAACCGAAGAAGAAAAAAAAAGGTATCAGTTTACCGGGCATCTGCATCCGGGTATCAGCATTAAAGGAAGAGGAAAACAAGCACTAACTTTTCCCTGTTTTTATTTTGCCAATAATTATTGCGTGCTGCCGGCCTTTAGCCGCTTTACCGGCACCTTCAAAGTAAACCCGGAAAAAGACGAAACGGTCTATGCCATTACCGGCGATGAATTATTAAAAATCGGTTAACGCTTATAGCGAAGTTGATTATAATCCAGGAAGTATATAAACTTCATCGTTACCTCGTTGCCATGGCGTAGGTTAAATATGTCACCGAGATTATTGAGGTAACTGTTTTTACCATTAATATTTACCACTTCGCCATTACCCAGCCAGTTTTTATAACCCAGTATCAGGCGGCTGCCTAAGCGAAAATCCCAGGTAAGAAATGCATCGAGGTTAAAAATATTTACATTGTCATAGTTTGTTGTTCCGATTCTTGGTATTGGATTTCCCTTTGCATCTACATTGGCGAAGCGGTTAAAATATACCCGGCTCAAATAATGCCGGCCCCGTAACGTAAGATTGATACGGGATGTAAAATTATAGATGCCCGATAAGATGGATTCAACATCGGTAAAATCAACAAAGGCAATTTTGGGATCACCATTCGTTTCTCTTCCTGCAGAAATAATATAATCTGTTTCTCCTTCATTACTATGAGAGAAATCCAGTGAAAACCTGTTGCTGAATCTATATCGCAATCCGCCTGTTATCCGGTGATAATTTTTATTCGGAGCTGAATTAAAAAAGTCGGAAAAAAGCATTCCATAACTGAAGAAAAGTCTTTTTCTGCTGTCGCTGCTGCCATCTATTTTTACATATCCGTAAGAAGGCCTTGTTACATACCGTTGGTAAGTAGCGGGGTTGCCCAATACAAAATAATCATGCTGATCAGCTAAATACCCGGCAGATAATGCAACATCCCAAAAATTTTTAAATATCCAGAATCCGGTAGCATTAGCAAAAAAACTTGTGTATGCATTTGGTTTATACAAACCTCCATACCGTGCATTAAGTCTATAAGAATAAGTAAGAAAATTTTTAGTCGGGGTAAACTGGTTATAACTTGCACTCAGGGTAGAAGAAATTTCATTCGGTGCTTGTAAAAAACCCAGGTCTCTCGGATCATAATTGGCAGATTTTATTATCTCCTGCAAAGCATATTGCCAGCGGCCACTAACTTTTCCGATTTTCAATGTTGTATTATACCCATCGTAAGGATTGGCAGCAAAAATTTTACTATACCGGCCCGTACCTTTTATATTAAACACATTTTTTTTGTCAAACAGGCTAAAGTCAACTGCTGTAACATTGGCATCTCTTCCATTACCATTTCGAAGTACGTTAGTATTAGTCAGCGTTACATAAGAACGGCCTTTTAACGCCTGATCAAATACAAGAATATTATAATTTGCCAGTGGCTCCGTTTCAATAGTGGAATCCTTTCCTGTGATAGTATTACGAATTTTTGCCCTCATCGGTGCAGTTACCGCATTGAAAATACCTATTCCCAGTTTTCTTTCGGTACGGCCCGAAAATTTGGTGGCATTATATAATTGTGTTACTGAAGGATTTTTTCTTATCTCCCAATCCGAATTATTAGCTACAAAATTTCTAACCGTATTATATTTTGAAGGAGTGGCACCTACCCGGCGTGAATAGAAAAGACCTGACTTATTAAAAATTTCTGTTCCCTCTGTAAAAAACTGCCGGTTCTCTTTAAACTGTATTTCATAAGGCGACAGGTTATTGACAACATTGTCAGAAATTACCTGGCCAAAATCGGGAATCAGTGTAGCATCTAATGTAAAACTTTCATTCACCCCATATTTTACATCCATACCACCGCTACCCAACCATTTTTTTGAAAATTCTCCATTGGGTTCTGGCGATGACCGGTAACCGGTAGAAACATAGGGAGCAAAACTGAGACGAAGCGGGGGTTTTAAGTCTTTTAATCCTATGTAATCACCAAACTGATTTACAAACCCATTTACGTTGGGATATACGGGATTCCAGAAACAACTTTCATTGGTACGACGGATTAATCTTAAAAACTGAACACCCCAATTCTGTAAATCATTTTTTGCAAACCGTAAGGAGATATAGGGGATTTTCATTTCAACCGTCCAGCCATCTTTTTGTATTTGCACCTGGCTTTCCCACACAGCATCCCATGTTTTGTCGCCATATTCGCCAAAATTATTATCACCCTTGCCAAGGTTGGGACCCAGCCTGGCATCCGACTGAACATTGGCGGTAGTCACCACAAATTGAAACCCATTCTGGTTATCATTATAGGTATCCATGAAAATGGAAAAATAATCAACGTCTTTCTGAAGTTCAGCGTCACGGGCCGTTATCTGTTTTCTTATCAGGGAAGGGTCATCATACAGGTAAGCTCCGATATAGATAGCGGCATCATCGTAAACAATTTTAACGGTAGTTTTTTGAGATGCCGGCTGACCTGTGTTGGGAGAATTTTGTATAAAATCAGTTGCTTCCTGAATATTTGCCCAAACAACATCATCCAGCCTGCCATCTATTTTGGGAGCCTGGGTAATTTTTATAGCCTGCAATGTTTTTTCCTGTGAAAATAAGGGGGTACAAAACAGCAGTAATAATAGAGGTAAGCAGCTAATTTTTTTAAAGGGCATACAGTTTACGATTCACAAATATATATGAGTTGAATCAGGAAAAAAAGAAGCCGCAAAAAAACGCAAGCAATAAGGGTAAATACCTAATTATTTAATTCATTCTCTTTTTTAATGTAATAACCTGCTCCTGCAAATCAGAAACAATATTGGTAAGCTGGTTCATATCCCAGCGTTGCTGTGTATTAGCTTTTGAAATAACCATTTGCGCCTGCCACATTTCCAATACCTCGTCAGCATTTACCGTGTAGGGATGAAAAGAAGGATTATCGCTGATGAGTGTCAATTTGTTTTTTTCGCGACCATTTTTTTGTACCCTTTTATAAACAACGCCTTCATTTCTTGATACTACTATGCAGGCAACATTATTTTTTACATCATCGAGATTATCAACTTTCTCCCCTACAATTACAGATCCGCTTGGGGTGGGTAGCATGGAGTCACCAATAATTTCAAAAGCCCTGTAATTTCCGCCTGAAAGCATGGGCAGTGTGAAGGTATTTAACTCATCAACAAATTCCGGATCAGCATAACCTGCCAGGTAACCTGCCGCAGCTTTTACTGGTACAAATGGAATATCGGGTCGGCCGGCAGCCAGCTTTATTGCCCTGCGTTTGGCCAGATAATTACTCTTATTATCACTTAAATCCTTACGCAATATTTCATCCAGTGTCAGTTTAAAAATATCACACACTACTTCCAGTACATCTATCCTTGGCTCTGCCCTTTCTTCTTCATACGCACCAAGCAGCGAACGTTTGATACGAAGCTTGTTTGCAAATTCTTCCTGTGTCCAGCCACGAAGTTTACGTAGATATTTCAGATTTTGATTGGAAACTGCCATAATACACTAATTTAATTAGCTGCAAAATACTAATTAATTTAGATATTCAAAGTTTTTGAACGAAAAATTCCTCGCACAGAGAAAAGAGAGAAGGAGAAATACAAACATCATTGGCCGATAATAAGCAGGATCAGGTAATTTGTCGAATAAAATTAATATAGGTGTGTTACGTCCGCCCTACCTAACATTCGGAGAAGACAACAAAGAAACGATCATAGTAGCGATTAGTAACCTATTAATCTTATATTTTATTCTCCTTTCCTCCTTTTCCTCTGAGCGATAACTTCTTTATTCGCATTTGGATAGCATGGAAAAAACAGGGATTTTTGTACCTGTATGACAAAAAAATCTAACGCAAGTCCTAAGAAAAGCTCTTCTTCCAGGAAAAGGGCAGTTAAATCTTCCGTTAAAAAAGAAATGCCAATTATTCTTATTACTAATGATGATGGTGTAACAGCACCCGGCATTCTGAACCTGGTGGAAGCTGTAAAGGATCTGGGTAAAATAGTAGTAGTAGCTCCGGACAAACCTCAATCCGGAATGGGTCATGCCATTACTATCGGACAGCCCCTAAGATTACATAAAATAAGTAGTGAAGACAATGTAGAAATATGGTCATGCACCGGCACTCCGGTTGACTGTGTAAAGCTGGCTGTAGATAAAGTGCTGCACCGTAAACCCGATATTTGTCTTAGTGGTATTAATCATGGTGCCAATCATAGCATTAATGTAATTTACTCCGGCACTATGTCCGCCGCCGTAGAAGCCGCTATTGAAAGTATTCCTTCTGTTGGTTTCTCCCTGCTCGATTACAGAATTGATGCTGACTTTACCGGCGCAAGAAAGTTTGTAAGAATTATTGTTGAAAAAATGTTGCACACCAAACTGGATAAACATACAGTACTAAATGTCAACATTCCGGCAGTGGCACCTGAATTATTAAAAGGAATAAAAATTTGCAAACAGGCCTATGCTAAATATGAGGAAGATTTTATTGAACGCAATGATCCGCATGGAAAAATGTATTACTGGCTTACGGGGCAATTTGTAAATTTTGACAAAGCCAAAGACACCGATGTGTGGGCACTGGACCATAACTATGTAAGTGTGGTACCTGTACAATTTGATCTTACGAATTACGTTTTAAAAAGCAAACTGGAAAAACTCTGGAAATAATTCATAAAAATAACAGAGTGATTTATCCATCTGCGATGATTATTTTTATCACGAATACATTGTGGCAAATTCATAAAACCAACATCAACACATTCAATAATGATATTCAAAAAAGATAATCTAAGACTGGGATTAGCACTTGGTTTATTAGGGCCTTTACTGGGATTAGTAGTTGTTTATTTTATAAAATTCCCTTCTTATGCTTTCAAAGATTTCCTGGAATATTTTATGAATGACAACCGGCTGATAACCTCTATTGGCTCCCTCAGCCTGCTGGCAAATGTTGTTCTTTTTACCCTCTATTTAAATACTCACAAAGATCAAACGGCCAAAGGAATTTTTGTGATGACACTTATTTATGGTATAGGTATTTTGATTTTGAAGCTTTTAAATTAAGAAAATATAAATGGCTGAACCAGCAACATTCCAACTATCATCTTCCGTTGCAATCCCTGATCTGTTCTCTTTTTTTATTTTAGTGAAAGAGAAAAAACGGCATCTCTGTTCAACGTCAGGTAACTCTATTGAACATTTTACCATACCACTGTTATTTTTTTCTGCATCCGCAAAAGCAGGATTATGAAATACTACATTATCGCCGGTGAAGCCTCAGGAGATTTGCATGGCAGCAATCTTATAAAAGAACTAAAAAAACTTAATCCTTCCGCCGCATTTCGCTGCTGGGGTGGCGATAAAATGCAGGCCGCAGGAGGGGAACTGGTAATGCATTTCCGTAACCTTGCTTTTATGGGCTTTACCGAAGTAGTGATGAACCTGCGAACTATTTTTCGCAATCTTGCATTTTGTAAACAAGATATTCTTCAGCATCAACCCGCTGCATTAATATTAATTGATTATCCCGGCTTTAATCTCCGCATTACAAAATGGGCCAAACAACAAGGCATTAAAGTTATCTACTACATCTCACCCCAGGTATGGGCATGGAAAGAAAACAGGGTAACCAGTATGAAGCAGTGTATTGATAAAATGCTGGTGATATTACCTTTTGAACAAGATTACTTTAAAAACAAATGGAACTGGGAGGTTGAGTATGTAGGACATCCGCTGGTAGAAGTAGTGGAGAAGAGTCGGAAGCCTGAAGTGGGAAGCAAAAG
>JBKJXQ010000253.1:0-3211 GCA_046716235.1 Chitinophagaceae bacterium | reverse complement strand
CCAGCCGCAGGAAGAGGAACGCATTTTAATGTTTATGGATGAATACTAAAAATTTCTATTAACCTTTACCCAATCGGTTATGTAAGATGAAATTTCTGAAGTAGAAGTGCCGGGTGCAAATAGTTTTCCAACTCCCATCTGCTGTAATGCTTTCATATCATCTTCTGGAATGATACCGCCCCCCGTGAGCAGCACATCATTCATTCCTTTCTCTTTCATCAGTGCAATAATTTTTGGAAAAACAGTCAGATGGGCTCCCGACAGAATACTGATGCCAATAGCATCAACATCTTCCTGCAATGCAGCATTTACCACCATGTCGGCAGTTTGTCGCAGACCTGTATAGATTACTTCCATGCCGGCATCCCTGAGGGCAGTGGCTATAACTTTTGCACCACGGTCGTGGCCATCCAATCCAACTTTGGCAACTAATACTCTTACTGGTCGGTTCATATCAGCAAATTGTGTTGGTAAAAATACATTTCTTTAGCTAAGGTTGTAAATTGTGGTATGCAATACAGAAAATTTGGAAATACAGACATGCTTGTTAGTGAAGTGGGTTTTGGAGCCTGGGCCATTGGCGGAGGTGCTATGATTGGTAATACCGCTATAGGTTGGGGTGATGCGGATGATACGGTTTCGGAAGAAGCAATTATTGCTTCACTGAATGCTGGTGTTAATTTTTTTGATACAGCAGATATTTATGGATTAGGACATTCAGAAAAAATATTGGGCAAAATTACAGGCGGCATAAAAAATATTATAATTGCCACCAAAGATGGTAATGTTTCAAGGAACGAAGAGTTTACCGTTGATTATTCCAAAGAATATATTTTAAAGGCCTGTGAAAAATCACTTCACCGGTTAAAGAGAGAGACGATAGATTATTACCAGCTTCATACTGCCCGGATGCCGCATTTGCAACAAGGCGATTGTATAGAAGCAATGCAGTTGTTACAGCGGGACGGGAAAATTCGTTATTGGGGATTATCTCTAAATACATTTGAGCCATTCCCGGAAGCGGAACTACTGATGCAGCAAAATTATGGTAATGGATTTCAGTTAGTACTAAATTTACTCAATCAAAAAAGCCTGCCATTATTAAAAGATGCTGGTGAAAAAGGGTATGGCATTATTGCCCGCATGCCTTTGCAGTTTGGATTACTTACCGGTAAGTTTGATAGCGGGGTTTCTTTTCCGGAAAATGATCATCGTAAAAACAGGTTGACTAAAGACATTATAAAAACCTGTGCGGATGCATTGGAGCCAGTTTGGAAACTCTGCGAAAAATACAATTGCAGTAAAACCCAGCTGGCATTAAGTTATGTATTAAGCTATCCGGAAGTATCTACTATAATTCCCGGCATCCGTACCAGGGAGCATGTGGAGGGTAATACAACCGGGCTCTTTCAACTGGATGTTGCAGATAAGAATATGATTGAACAATTGGGTAGCACAGATTTTGTAAAAATCATGCAAATGATTTTGAAACAAGGTTAGCTTACCGGTTAAATTCTTTCTTCATTTCCTTCAATCCTGTTATGGCTGTTTGTAAACCTGCAGCATCAATGTTTTCAAAGAAAATTATTTTATCTCCAAATTGTCTGGATAAAGGGTTGGTTACTGAATCGATCACCGTAATTTTTTCAAAATGTTGAAATACTTCATCGTCTTTATCCGGCATTCGATGACCGAGAAAAAGAAGATTTTTAAATCTCATATCGGTGGGTATCCATAAAAGAAAAGAACCATTATCTGTTATCACTTTTTCTTTCAGTTGGGTATCATTACTATAAAACTTCAAGGAACCAGCCATTCCATAATGACGGCAATAAATGGTAGTAACTTTTCTTGTTGAATCTGGTAAAGACGTATAAAATGCTTCTGCTTTTTTAGTCAGTTCTTTCCACCCGAGCATATCTGCAAAATCCTGCGGCAATTGATGATTTTTTTGATCTTCCCATTTATGTTCTATCCCGATTTTTTTATAAAAGGCAGCCAATTTTTCTGGTTTCCAAATGGGTAACAACATTGGTAATGCCAATAAATTAAGGCCGATAATAAATATGACAAGTACATAACGTATCCATTTTTTTCGCTGCGACAAATTTTCCCATATCACTCCTCCGGCAGCCAATAACATGGGATAGCTACCCAAGGCATAATAGTCTTTACCACTACCGAGCATTAACAAGGCAATGACGGATAAATAAATAATCCCGATGATACGATATTCCTTTTTTCTTAATACCCATACCAGCCCGGCTATCCATATTGCTGTTACTGGTAACAACATCAGCAATTGGTTTTTTAAAAAATCAACCCGGTTGATATATTTTAATTGTGTTTCCTGCAACTCCTGCATGTGATGGATAAGCGGCCAGTTGTGCCAGTACTGCCACAATAGATTGGGTGCAATAATCAGCAAAGCTATCCCTGCAGCCAACCATGTTTGTTTCTTTACCAATAAAGTTCTGTAAGACGATAGCAACAGGCCAATTGCAATAGCCATGACCATAAACAGTACTGAATATTTTCCCCACCACCCTACTGCTAAGCTCCCCGCCAACCAATAAATAAATTGGCGATTATTAGAATTTATATGTCTGATCAAAAAATAAACACTTAATGTCCAGAAAAAAATATCCAAAAAATTGGGTTGAAACAGATAATGTACTCTTAGATAAGCACCGCCGATGATGCCAAGGCCGGCAATGAATTGAGCAAAGACTTTACCTCCTAACTCAGCTGTTAACAAACAAATAATTACAACGGTGCCGGCACCAAATTAACAAGGCCATAATTTTATCCAGGCAACGGAGCCGCCAAACCAGGAAGAAACCATACCAAGATAAGCAATCAATGGAGGGTTTTCTAAATAACCCAAAGCAAAATGCTGACCCTGCTCATAATACAAGTATTCATCCCGCTGCAACTCGTATAGTGGATGTTGCAAAAAGAGGGGCAATACAAATTTGATAATAGCTAATAATAATATCAGTGGCCAGTATGCTTCGGCTTTTTTCATCTTGCGGTCAAGATAATAAGAAATTACTAGATGAACTTATGGTAAAAAAATACAGGTACTGGTTATTCAAGAATTTTTAAGTAGCGGCTATGCAAATATATTTATTGCCATATCTATCCTTTTGATCGTTTCCTCTTTGCCCAATAATTCAGCAATATTAAATACCGGCGGGCCAAACTTTCC
>JBKJXQ010000252.1:0-4860 GCA_046716235.1 Chitinophagaceae bacterium | reverse complement strand
ATTCAGAACTCTTGTTTATACACCCAGCTTCCAGATTGCTGAAGTAAAATTAGACAGCAAAACGTACAGGACTATTTTAAAAGACCTGCAGTTTGACAAAGTGAATGACAAACTGATTCACATTGATCTGCTGGAATTAGTAGAGGACAAAAAAGTGATTGCTGAAATTCCTTTAAAATTTATTGGTACTTCAAAAGGTGTGAAAGATGGCGGTAAGCTTATTACCAAAATGAAATCGCTTAAAGTAAAGACGTATCCTAAACATCTGAAAGAGCAGATTGAAGTTAGTATTGATAATCTTGAACTGAACGGAAATATTCGGGTAGAAGATGTGAAAATTGATAATTATGAAATTCTTAATTCGCCCCGTATTCCTGTGGCTTCAGTAGTATTGACAAGACAATTGAAACAAGAAGAAGCTGTTGCTCCGGCTGCTGCCGCGGCGAAAGCTCCTGCTGCCGCTGCTGCGAAAGCCCCGGCTGCTGCAGCCCCTGCTGCTGCAAAAGGAAAAAAATAATAGTACTACCGGTAATTATATTCAAACCCGTTTCACCATTGTTGAGACGGGTTTTTTATTTACGTCATTAGCAAAAATTTGCTGACATTAGCATTAATTAGCAACATGAAATTTTTAATAGTTGGCCTTGGAAATACTGGTGATGAATATGCCCATACACGTCATAACATTGGCTTTGATGTGGTAAATGCATTTGTGCAAAAGCATAAAGGAACTTTCAGGGTGGATAGGCTGGCTTATGTGGCAGATATAAAGTGGAAAGGCAAAAACTTTGTATGTATATGTCCCACCACTTTTATGAACCTAAGCGGTAAGGCTGTCAAATATTGGATGGATAAAGAAAAAATTGAAGTAACTAATATATTGGTAATTGTAGATGACCTGGCATTGCCAATAAGCAAACTCCGGGTAAGACCGGGTGGAAGCGATGCAGGGCATAATGGCCTGAAAAGTATACAGGAAATAGTGGGCACCAGCAATTATCCAAAACTGAGGTTTGGAATTGGAAATGATTTTCCTAAAGGTCATCAATCAGATTATGTTCTTGGAAAATGGAAAAAAGACGAAGGGCCGTTGATAAAGCTAAAAATAGAAATTGCGGCAAGTGTAATAGAAGACTTTGCAGTACAAGGAATAGCCGCAGCGATGAACCGGGTAAATAATCAGGACTATTCGCTATGATAAATCAGATTGATTACTTACTTTAGCTCCCCCAAGCTTCCTTTTTACCGAAATCCAATATACTTATTGATAGTTTGAATATATGGGATAAACAGCCTTATCAGGAATGTATCCGATGTATTTATTAAAACAACACACTTCCATTATGAAAATCTTTTGTGTAGGTCGTAACTATGTGGCACATGCTGAAGAACTCGGCAATGAAGTTCCTGACGAACCCGTGATCTTTATGAAGCCTAAAAGTGCTTTGCTGCAACCCCATACGCCTTTCTATTATCCGGAGTTTACCAACGAATTGCATTATGAATGCGAACTGGTATTACGTATTTGTAAAAACGGAAAATATGTGCAGGATAAATTTGCCGGCAAATATTATGATGCTATAACTACGGGAATAGATTTTACCGCCCGGGATATACAAAATGATTTAAAAGCAAAAGGATTGCCTTGGGAAAAAGCTAAAGCCTGGGATAATTCAGCAGTAATTGGCAAGTGGGTACCAATAACAGCAATTAAAAATAAAAGTGATATCAATTTTTGTTTATATAAGAATAAAGAATTGGTGCAACAAAGTAACTCGTCAAAAATGATTCATAGCTTTGATCAGATTGTTGCTCATATTTCAAATTATTTTTCTGTCAATATAGGTGATGCAATTTTTACGGGAACGCCTGCAGGTGTAGGTGAAGTGGTGGTAGGAGATGAGCTGGAAGGGTTTATTGAAGATGACAGCATGTTTACATTAGAAGTAAAATAATTCCGGGTTATTAATTCCGGACTTACCAATACCAACTGCTTATAAAAGCCATTCGTCAAAAGCGGATGGCTTTTCTTTTTACAGGCAATGCTTTCCCTTACTTTTGTTGCCTGTCCTGAGTATATCGAAGGATGATTGCTATTACATGATTGATACAAATATATTACTCCGGGCCTACCGTTTAATGAGCCAGACAAAAGTGATGGCCGAAACGTACGAAGCCAATCGTTCCATTTGCAAGTATGTACACTCTACCTCCCGGGGGCATGAAGCTATACAACTGGCAACGGCTTTTCAATTGCAACCACAGGATTTTGTAAGCCCTTATTACCGTGATGAAAGTATGTTGCAAGGCATCGGCTTTACACCTTACCAGCAAATGCTGCAATTGCTGGCGAAAGGGGATGATATTTTTTCGGGTGGCCGTGAATATTATTCGCATCCCAATTATAAGAATGATGACATGCCAACTATCATTCACCAGAGCAGTGCAACAGGTATGCAAGCCATTCCAACTACAGGCATAGCACAGGGAATAAGATATTGGGAAAAAACAAACCCCAAACGATTAAAGAAAGGGATAAATGGAGAATTACCGATTGTCATCTGCTCAATGGGTGATGCCAGTGTAACGGAAGGAGAAGTGAGTGAAGCCATGCAGTTTGCTGTGTTAAAACAACTTCCCATTATCTTTTTGGTGCAGGATAATAACTGGGGCATCAGTGTGTCAGCAGGTGAGTCCAGATCTATGAATGCTTATGAATATGTGGCCGGTTTTAAAGGGATGAACAGGATACAGGTAGATGGAAGTGATTTTGAAGCATCTTATAAAGCGATGAAGGAAGTGTGTGATTTTGTACGGCAAGAAGGAAAACCCTGTTTAGTACATGCGGAAACACCATTGCTCGGTCATCATACAAGTGGAGTACGTAAGGATTTTTATCGTACCCAGGTGGATTGGGATAAACATGAGAAGCATGACCCGGTGCCTCAATTAAGAAAAAAATTATTGGAAAGAGGAATACCCGAAACAGATATATTGCAGATAGAAAAAGAAGCTGCTGAAACAGTGGCTGCTGATTTTGCAAATGCAATAGCTGCCGCTGAACCAGATCCGGCAACAGTGGAACAACATGTTTTTGTAACCACACCCATAACAGAAGAAAAAGGAGAACGAAGCCCTGCTAATGCAGAGAAAGTATTAATGGTGGATGCGGCCTTATATGCTATCCGTGAATTGATGGAAGATAATCCTGACATGATTTTATACGGGCAGGATGTTGGTAAACGATTGGGCGGTGTATTTCGTGAAGCCGCTACATTAGCTGAGCAGTTTGGTGAACACCGGGTTTTTAATACCGCCATACAGGAAGCTTATATCGTTGGCTCAACAGTTGGATTAAATGCATTGGGTATAAAACCAGTGGTGGAAGTACAATTTGCGGATTATATATATCCGGGCTTTAATCAATTAGTAACAGAAATATCGAAGAGCTGTTACCTTACCTGCGGAAAGTTTCCTGTCTCTATGGTGCTGCGGGTTCCGATTGGTGCCTACGGTGGCGGCGGTCCTTATCATAGTGGCAGCATAGAAACAACCTTGTTATCCATTAAAGGAATTAAAGTAGTGTATCCGTCCAACGCAGCCGATATGAAAGGACTGATGAAAGCTGCTTACTATGATGGGAACCCTGTGGTAATGCTGGAACACAAAGGCCTTTACTGGAGCAAAGTACCAGGAACGGATGAAGCGAAAACGATTGAACCGTCAAGGGATTATATTATTCCATTGGGCAAAGCAGCGATTATTTTAAATGCTTCTGCGGATAGTTTGAAGAATGGTGAAAGCTGTATAGTAATTACTTACGGAATGGGAGTGTATTGGGCAAAAACTGCTGCAAAGAATTTTAATCAGCAAATAGAAATTGTTGATTTACGAACATTATATCCGCTGGATGAAGAAATGATTTTTGAAAGAGTAAAGGCACATGGAAAATGTTTAGTACTTACAGAAGAGCAACAATACAATTCTTTTGCCGAAGCATTGGCCGGAAGAATTTCTAAACATTGTTTTACCTCATTAGATGCTCCTGTTGAAGTGTTAGGTGCATTAAACCTGCCCGCTGTACCAATGAATATGGGATTGGAAAAAGCGATGCTGCCCAATGGGGAGAAGGTGACGGCTATTTTGAAGCAATTGTTGAATGCTTAAGGTTTTTTGCTACCAGCTTCAGTTCCCTGAGCATCGTCTGTTGCGTCGCACACTTCATCATTCAGTTCACTACTCAGAAACTTCAAAATGTCTATTTTTAATATCTAAATGATATCATAATTGTCACTTCATTTCTTGAAAAAAGGATGAAAATAAATATTCTATCTTTTATATTGGCGAGAAAAATGGATATCGGAAAAACTAATAAAATCTTCTATCCGCTGTTTCTATTTCATTAATATGTTTAGCTTTTCAAATTCAACTTTATCTGCAACTCCTCAAACTGTTTTTCATCAATTGTAGCAGGTGCATCTAACATTACATCACGGCCACTATTATTTTTCGGAAAAGCAATAAAGTCACGGATGCTTTCGCTGCCACCGAGGATGGCACAGAGACGGTCGAAGCCGAAGGCAATACCACCGTGTGGTGGTGCACCATATTCAAAAGCACTGAGTAAGAAACCAAACTTGTGCAATTGTTCTTCTTCATTCATGCCGAGGGCGGCAAACATTTTTTCCTGAAGTTCACGTTGAAAAATACGGATAGAGCCACCACCGATCTCATTCCCGTTCAGCACCATATCATAAGCATTGGCTTTGATATTGGCATAAGGATGTTTCAGGTATTCCGATGCATTTTCAATAACTGGATTGTTGTCGATCATGGTACTGATATCGGACGGTTTGGGAG